>JBDKHE010000141.1:0-7231 GCA_039797805.1 Verrucomicrobiota bacterium | reverse complement strand
GCAGGGTCGGCAAGGAAGTCCACGTGCTGGACCTCGGCCTGCAGGATTTCCGCCCCTCGACCGGCGAACTCAGCGCCGAGGTGGCGGGCATCCTCAAGGACAGGAACCCGGCCAGCCGCTTTGCCGCACTGCGTGCCTCGAAGGACCCGCAGGCGAAGTTCCTGTGGGCGATCTTCCGCGACGTCTTCCACTATGCCGCCGTGCAGCTCGAATCCATCGCCGACAATGCTCGCGATGTGGATCTCGCGATGCGCTGGGGTTTTGGCTGGGCGCAGGGGCCGTTCGAGATCTGGCAGTCCGCCGGCTGGGCGGACATCGCCCGGGCGATCGCCGCCGACATCGCCGCCGGCGAGACGATGAGCGATACGCCGCTGCCGGCCTGGGTGCTGGAAGATCGCGAGGGTGTGCACACGCCGCAGGGCTCGTGGTCGCCGCGCCGCAAGGCCTATGTGCCGCGCTCCGCGCTGCCGGTGTACCAGCGCCAGCTTTTCCAGGAAGCCGTCCTCGGCGACGGTTCGCTGTCGCCCGAGCAGTCCGGCGAGACGCTGTTCGAGAACGACGGTGTCCGTCTGTGGCGTTTGCCGGCGGTCGACGCCGGCATCGGCATCCTCTCCTTCAAGTCCAAGATGCACGCCATCGGCAGCGAAGTGGTGGAGGGTGTGGTGGCAGCGGTGCGCCAGGCCGAGCAGAGCCTGTCCGGCCTGGTCATCTGGCACCAGCCGCCGTTCGCCGTCGGCGCCAACCTGGCCCAGGTGGCCGAGGGGTGCGCGGCCGGCGATTTTGCGCAGCTCGACCGCTATGTCGCCGCCTTCCAGCAGGCCGGTCAGGCGCTGAAGTATGCGGCGGTGCCGGTGGTGGCGGCGGTGCAGGGCATGGCGCTGGGCGGCGGCTGCGAGTTCGCCATGCAGGCAACGCGCCGCGTGGTGGCGCTGGAGAGCTACATGGGCCTGGTCGAAGCGGGCGTCGGCCTGATCCCGGCCGGCGGCGGCTGCAAGGAGTTCGCGCTGCAGGCGGCGGAATGGGCGGGGCGGACCGCGACCCCGGCCGAGCTGATGGCCTTCCTGCAACCGGTGTTCATGAACATCGCCACGGCCAAGGTCTCGAAGAGCGCCGCGGAGGCGGTGGGCTACGGCTTCGCCCGCGCGACCGATACCGTGCTGTTCCATCCCGACGAGCTGCTCTACGTGGCGATCCGCGAAGCCCGTGCGCTGGCCGAATCCGGCTATGCGCCCCCCGCCACGGCGCGTGCCGTGCCGGTGGCCGGGCGCGGCGGCATCGCGACCCTGGAGATGACGCTGGTCAACATGCGTGACGGCGGCATGATCTCCGCGTACGACTACCAGGTCGCCCGTGCCGCGGCGGTTGCGCTGTGCGGTGGTGAAGTCGACAGCGGCAGTCTGGTCGATGAGGCCTGGCTGCTCACGGTCGAGCGCCGCCTGTTCGTCGAGCTGCTGAAGAACCCCCAAACCCAGGCCCGGATCCAGCACATGCTCGAGACCGGCAAGCCGCTCCGCAACTGATCCGGCCCAGGAGAACACCATAATGAGCAAACAGATTCAGGAAGCCTACATCGTCGCCGCGACCCGCCTGCCGGTGGGCAAGCGCAACGGCATGTTCAGGAATGCGCGGCCGGACGACATGCTGGCCCACGCCATCCGCGCCGTGGTCGCGCAGGCACCGGGCGTCGACCCGGCCCGCATCGGCGACGTCATCGTCGGCTGCGCCATCCCCGAAGCCGAGCAGGGCATGAACGTGGCCCGCATCGGTGCGCTGCTCGCCGGTCTGCCGAATACCGTCCCGGGCATCACCATCAACCGCTTCTGCTCCTCCGGACTGCAGGCCGTCGCCGACGCCGCCAATCAGATCCGTCTCGGCCTGGCCGACGTGATGATCGCCGCCGGTACGGAGTCGATGACCGCGATGTCCAACATCATGGGCAACAAGGTGGCGGCCAACCCCGCCTGGTTCTCCGATGAAAACATCGGCATTGCCTACGGCATGGGCCTGACCGCCGAGAAGGTGGCGCAGCAGTGGGGCATCGGTCGCGAGGCGCAGGATGTCTTTGCCGAAGCATCCCACCGCAAGGCCTGCGCCGCGATCGCTGCCGGCCATTTCAGGGCCGAGACCTCGCCCTTCACCGTGCGCGACTACAAGCCCGATCTGGCAAGCGGCGAGATCCGCCAGCGCGAGCGCACGCCGACCGACGACGAGGGCGCACGCCCGGACATCTCCGTCGAGAAGCTCGCCAGGCTGCGCCCGGTCTTCCATGCCAAGGGCTCGGTCACCGCGGGCAACGCCTCGCAGATGTCCGATGGCGCCGGCGCCGTGATGCTGGTCTCGGAGAAGGTCCTGAAGGAACACAACCTGACCCCGCTTGCCCGCTTTGCCGGCTTCGCCGTCGGCGGGGTGGCGCCGGAGATCATGGGCGTCGGTCCGATCGTCGCGATCCCCAAGGTGCTGCAGCAAGCCGGCATCCGCAAGGAAGACCTGGACTGGATCGAGCTGAACGAAGCCTTTGCAGCGCAGGCGCTCGCCGTAGTCAAGGAGCTCGACCTCGACCCGTCGAAGATCAACCCGCTGGGCGGCGCGATCGCGCTCGGCCACCCGCTCGGTGCCACCGGCGCCATCCGCACGGCGACGCTGCTGCACGGCATGCGCCGCACCGGCGGCAAGTACGGGATGGTCAGCATGTGCATCGGCACGGGCATGGGTGCCGCCGGCATCTTCGAAAGCATCTGAACGAACAGATCGAAAGAGAGAACACCATGAGTGATTACATCGCCCCCGTGAAGGACATGCGCTTCGTGATGGACGAGATCGTCGGTCTCGACGCCATCGCCGCGCTTCCCGGCTACGAAGAAGCCACGCCCGACATGGCGGACGCCATCCTCGAGGAGGCGGCCAAGTTCGCCAGCGGCGTGCTGGCCCCGCTCAACTGGATCGGCGACACGCAGGGCTGCAAGCTCGGGCCTGACGGCGTCGTCACCGCCGACGGCTGGAAGGAGGCCTACAAGGCCTTCTGCGACGCCGGCTGGAACGGCCTCGCCTCGCCGACGGCGCACGGCGGGCAGGGCCTGCCGGAAACCATCGGCATCGCGGTCAAGGAGATGGCCTCGTCCGCCAACCTGTCCTTCTCGCTCGGTCCGCTGCTGACCGGTGGCGCCGTGGCTGCGCTGCTGACCTGCGCCAGCGACGAACTCAAGGCCATCTACCTGGAGAAGATGATCTCCGGAGAATGGACCGGCACGATGAACCTGACGGAGCCGAATGCGGGTTCCGATCTGGCCCTGATCCGCAGCCGCGCCGAGCCGCAGGCTGACGGCAGCTACCGCGTCTTCGGCCAGAAGATCTTCATCACCTATGGCGACCACGACATGACGGACAACATCGTCCATCTCGTCCTCGCCCGCCTGCCGGACGCCCCGGCGGGCGTGAGGGGCATCTCGCTCTTCCTGGTGCCGAAGTTCCTGGTCAATGCCGATGGTTCGCTCGGCGAGCGCAACGACGCCTACTGCGTGTCGATCGAGCACAAGCTCGGCATCCACGCCAGCCCGACCTGCGTCATGGCCTTCGGTGACAAAGGCGGCGCCGTCGGCTATCTGCTGGGTGAGGCGAATCGCGGCCTCGAGTACATGTTCATCATGATGAACGAGGCGCGCATGGGCGTCGGTCTGCAGGGGGTCGCCCTCGGCGAGCGCGCCTACCAGCAGGCGCTCGGCTATGCCCGCGAACGCAAGCAGGGGCGGGACGCCGTGACCGGCGAAGCGCTGGTCACGATCGACAAGCATCCGGACGTGCGCCGCATGCTGATGCTGATGAAGTCGCGCGTCGAAGCCTGCCGCGCGGTCACCTACTTCACCGCCGGGCTGCTCGACCGTGCGCACGCCGGCACCGACCCGGAGCAGAAGAAGCGCGACCTGTTCCTGGCCGAACTGCTGATTCCCGTGGTCAAGGGCGGTGGCACGGAGATGGCGGTCGAGGTCACTTCGCTCGGCATCCAGGTGCACGGCGGCATGGGCTTCATCGAGGAGACCGGCGCCGCGCAGCACTGGCGCGATTCGCGCATCACGACGATCTACGAAGGCACCACCGGCATCCAGGCCAACGACCTGATCTTCCGCAAGCTGATGCGCGACCAGGGCGCCACCGCCCAGGCCGTCCTCTCCGAGGTGCAGGGCACGGCCGACGCGCTGCTGGCTTCCGACCGGCCCGAACTGCGTGCCATCGGCGCGCAACTGCTGGGCGCGAAACAGGCCTGGTCCGACGCCACGGAGTGGGTACTGGGCACTGTCAGGTCGGACGTTGCGGCCGTGCTGACCGCGGCCCTGCCGTACCTCAACCTAGCCGTCCTCGTCTGCGGCGGCTGGATGATGGGCAGGGCGGCCTTGGCCGCCGCCGGCTACCTGGACAGCGAAGCCGGCGACCAGCGGTTCTATCGCAGCAAGATCGCCACCGCCGGCTTCTACGCTGACCAACTGCTGGCGCAGGCCGAGGCCTGGAGCAAGGTGGCGATGGCCGGCGACGCGGCGATCCGGGGCTTTGGCGACGTGCTGTTCGAATGAGACAGAGCCCGTCCGCGAGGTAACAGGCCGGTTTCGACCAGCGGAGCTCCCTCTCTCCCTCTGTTGGCGATTTGCCCATCCGGCACATGTGCCGGATGGGGTCTTTTCCTGCGCGGCGGATCCCGGAAAACCCATCCCCATTCCCATTCCCATGCCCCTGCACGGGGGCGCTCGAGCGGTCGAATCGACGCTCGCATTGCAAGAAAACCTCAAAACAACACCGCCCATTCAGGCGATATCGACCAAAGGAGCAAGACGTGAAGGAAACGTTCATCGACAAGGCCCCCGATCGAGCCAGGTGCCATGGCTGTACCCCTGCTGATCGAGACCCTGCAGCGCAGGCAATCCGTGCCGTTGCGCAGGGGGCGGCGCGGGCGAGCACGACGACTGCAAGCGGCGTTCGCGGCCAGTGGCGCGCGTCGTCGATTCGCATCCTGGGGACTGCCGTGCTTGCACATACGTGCCTCATGGGCGCGGTACAGGCGGCTGAGCTGACCGCCGGAGGGCCCGGCGTCGCGAAGCCGAAGGAATTCCAGTTCGGCGAGGTGACGGTCCGCACCAAGGGGACGATGACCTACGGCACCATCATCCGCGCGGATGACCGTAATCCCGAGCTGGTTCCGTACGGCAACGGCGTAGCAGTGGGCGTCAACGGTACGGCGAGGGGCGGCACCAACAATGACGACGGCGAACTGAATTACGGGCGTGGCGACCATACCTCGACCGTGCTCAAGGCCGTGCTCGATGCCGACCTGAAGTACCGGAACCTGGGGATGTTCGTGCGCGTCAAGGCCTGGCACGACTTCGACCTTGAAGATGACAGCGTCCCGCACGGCAATGCGGCCAACGGCTACGCGCCCGACAAGAACCTCAGCGACAAGGGCTTCAGTCGCCTCGGACGTTTCTCGGGGGCCGACCTGAGGGCCAACGTCTACGGCAACTTCGACCTGGACGGCAAATCCCTGCTCACCCGCATCGGCTATCAGACCATCGACTGGGGCTCCCCAGGTACGATTCTGGGCGGTCTGGAGCAGATCAACCCGATCGACAATCCCGCGCGCCTGCGCGCCGGCGCGGTTCCCGAGGAGACCCGGATTCCGATTCCGGCGGTCTTCGCCAGGCTGGGCCTGAACAAGAACACCAATGTCGAGGCGTTCTACCAGTTCGGCTTCCGCCCCAGTGAACTGGCGGGCTGCGGCACCTTCGGTGCATTCGTCGACTACGCGACTGCGGGCTGCAACCAGGTCTTCGTCGCGCCTGTGACGGTCAGCGATGCACAAGCCGAGGACCTTGGGCTGGTCGTCAAGCGCGGGGCGGACGGGGATCCTTCGGACGGCGGCCAATATGGCGTCGGCGTGACTTATCTTGCCGAGAACCTGGGGCAGTTCGGCGCCTATTTCGCCAACTATCACAGCCGCCGGCTCGCGGTCAGCGTGCTCAAGTCGTCAGGGACCGCCCCGCTCATTCCGGGCGACCCCAACGGCGAGAATGTGCAGTACTTCGTTGAATATCCGGAAGACGTGAAGGTCTGGGGGCTGAACTTCAAGACGCGCCTGCCTGACCAGACCCGGGTCTTCGCTGAATATACCTACCGCCCCAACCAGACCATCCAGTTGGCGACCGGAGATTTGCTCTCGGCATTCGTGTCGAACACCGCCCCGAGCCTGCTCCGGGCCGATGCGACGGCGACGCCGGCGGGCGGTGTCTACCACGGCTACGACCGCCTCAAGATGAGCCAATTCAGCGCCGGTGCGTCCAGGCCGTTCGGCAAGGTGCTGGGCGGCGACTTCACCCTGGCGGGCGAAGTCGGCGTGAAGTACATCCACGACCTGCCGGACGTGAGCGAGCGGCGCTACGTTCGCTCCGATCTCTACGGGCAAGGTCCGGTCAACGGCGTGTGCTTGCCTGGAGCGTCGGCTGCGCAGTGCAGCAACGACGGCTACGCCTCGGCGCTGTCCTGGGGCTACCGCCTGAGGGCGTCTTCCGTATATGGCAATGTCTTCGATGGCGTGGATCTCAAGCCGTCCATCACCTTTGGCCATGACGTGAAGGGCTGGTCCTACGACTCGCTCTTCATCGAGGGACGGCGTCTGGCGATCGTTGCGTTGCAGGCGGACGTGAAGAAACGGTTCTTCGTCGAGGCCTCCTGGACGCCGATCTGGGGCGGTCGATACAACTTCGCGAAGGACCGGGATTTCTTCGCCCTCGCCGTCGGCGCGACCTTCTGAAGACAGGGACAGCCGGCAGCTCGCTCAACCCCTTCCGATTGCAAGCCGCACAGCTTGGGAAGGGGGCGGCTGCCGGGTCCGATACAGCCGGTGCCGGCAGATCTGGAAATGACAAACGCGGGCCCCGGATCGAGCAACTCGACTCAGTGGGCATCGCATGCATGGCGAAACAACACGCCATAGACGCGCCAGTCGGCGCCAATAACAAGGAGGATGACTCATGAAGATTCTCGTACCCGTCAAACGCGTTGTCGATTACAACGTGAAGGTTCGCGTCAAGGCCGATGGCAGCGGCGTGGATCTGGCCAACGTCAAGATGAGCATGAACCCCTTCGACGAGATCGCGGTGGAAGAAGCGGTGCGTCTGAAGGAAGCCGGGGTGGTGACCGAAGTCGTGGCGGTGAGCTGCGGCGTGGGTGCCTGCCAGGAGACGCTGCGTGC
>JBDKHE010000140.1:0-17798 GCA_039797805.1 Verrucomicrobiota bacterium | reverse complement strand
AAGCGGCCGAAGCAGATGAACATCAAGGAACTCCTCGAGTGTTATATCGATCACCGCCGCGAGGTCATCACGCGCCGCACGCAGTTCCGCCTCAACCAAGCCAAGGCCCGCGCCCACATCCTCGAGGGCTACATCATCGCCCTCGATAACCTGGATGACTTCGTGAAGATCATCCGGGCGTCGAAGGACAAGGAGGAGGCCAAGCAGAAGCTGATGGCCAAGTACCCGCTCTCCGAGATCCAGACTAACGCCATCCTCGAGCTGCGCCTCTACCAGCTCACCGGCCTGGAACGCGGCAAGATCGAGGCCGAATACCTCGAGCTCATGAAACTCATCGAGGAGCTCCAGGGCATCCTCGACTCCGAGGCCAAGCTTCTCGCGCTGATCAAGAAGGAGCTGCTCGAGCTGAAGGACAAATACGCCTCCCCCCGCCGCACCGAGATCATCGACGCCGAGGGCGAGCTGCGCATGGAGGACGTCATCCCCAACGTCGGCTGCGTCATCACCGTCTCCCACTTGGGCTTCATCAAGCGCACCCCCGTCGCTGACTACCGCTCACAGAAGCGCGGTGGCAAGGGCGTCATCGGCGCCGAGACCTACGAGGAGGATTTCGTCGAGACCCTCTTCACCGCCTCGACCCACGACTACGTGCTCTTCCTCAGCAGCAGCGGCCAGTGTCTGGCCAAGAAGATCTACGACATCCCCGAGGGCACCCGCACCGCCAAGGGTAAGTCCATCTCCAGCTTCCTCCGCCTCGAAAGCGGCGAGAAGCTGGCCGCCATGCTCTGCTTCAAGGAGTTCTCCCCCGAGCTCTTCGTCGTCATGGCCACCCGGGCTGGTCAGATCAAGAAGACGGCCCTCGCCGAATACGAAGGCGCCACCCGCGAAGGCGGCATCCGCGGCATGAAACTGGCCGACAAGGACGACATCATCGGCTGCGTGCTCACCAACGGCGCCAACGAGATCATGCTCGTCTCCCACCAGGGTCAGGCCGTGCGCTTCTTCGAGGGCGCCGCGGGCTCTTCCGCCGAGGAAGCCGCCGACGAGGCCGAGACCGTTACCGACAGCGAGAGCGACACCGAGACCACCGGCGGCAAGGAAGGCCTCCGCTCCCAGGGCCGTTTCACCGGCGGCGTCACCGGCATGCGCTTCAAGAAGGCGGGCGACTACCTCCAGGCCCTCGAGGTCTGCGATCCGGAAGCCCGCCTGCTCGTCGCCCGCGAGGACGGCATCGGCAAGCGCACCCCCTTCGCCGACTACCGCCTCATCCGCCGCGGCGGCACCGGCGTTATCGCCATCGACCTGCCGGATGACGGCTCCGTCGCCGTCGCCGGCGCACTGAGCGTCCGCGAGAACGACGAGGTCATGCTCCTCACCGCCAAGGGCCAGAGCATCCGCACCCGCGTGAAGGAGATCCGGGAAACCGGCCGCGGCGCCAAGGGCGTCAAGCTCGTCAACCTCGAGGAAGGCGACAAACTCCTCGCCATCGCCAAGGTCGTCGAGTCCGACGAGGAGGAGGCCGCCAACAGCACCCCGCCAATGGAGCCCCCGGCGACCGCCTGACCTAAGGCCGGAACCCTTTCCTCGCGAAAAGCATTCAGGCGCACCCTTCCCGGGTGCGCCTTTTTGTTTCACTTAGAGCCTTGCCAACCACCGGCCGGTGAATCTCTTTCTCCCCAGAAGATCATGTCCACCCGTCTCTCCAATCTGCTCGTCCCGGAGCACATCATCCTTTCGCTGCAGAGCACCAAGCGCACGGCCGCCTTGCAGGAGGTCGCCAAGCTGCTTGAGACGGACGCCAACGTCGCCAATTTTCCCGGTTTCTACAACGAGCTCCTTGCCCGCGAGCGGCTCGACACCACCTGCCTCGGCAACGAGGTCGCCCTGCCCCACGCCCGCACCGAGCATGTGAAGAAGATCGTGCTGGCCGTCGGCCGCAGCACCAACGGCGTGCTCTTCGAGAATTCCAACCAGAACGTGAAGCTCATGTTCGTGCTCGGCACTCCGAAGAACAATCCGACCGACTACCTCATCCTCGTCGGCGCACTCTGCCGCCTCATCAAGGATGAATCCAGCCGCGCCGCCCTGCTCGCCGCCCCCACGCCGGAAGCCTTCATCTCCACCGTCGTCGAGCTCGAGACCAAGCTGCTCGGTCCGGTGAAGTAAAGGTAGGTCCGGTCTCCGACCGGACCGAAAGATCCCCGCCGGACCAAACAATCTCCAGTCCCACGGGCCAAGCCGGCCGGTCGCAGACCGGCCCTACCTCATGGCCCAGACCACGCGCTTTACCCATCGCCACCTCCCTCATTGGGAGGTGGCGCACGGCCGCTACTTTGTCACCGTCCGCTGTGCTGACAGCCTGCCCAGGGACGCCTTGCTGCGCATCGGCGAATTGGTGCAGTCCATGCGACTGATTACGCCCCATTCCTCCCAATATGCCGCCTTCCAGAAAGAGGTTTTCCGCACCCAAGAAAAGTATCTCGATAGCGGGTTCGGCCGCTGTCCGCTTCGTTGCCCTGATTCGGCAAGAATCGTGAATGACGAACTCACCGCTCTGTCCGATTGGGAGGTAAGCGCGCCCCATTTCACGATCATGCCCAACCACTGGCATGCCCTGATAATTCCCGACCGCGACCGGCCCCGCACCCTTTCCTCCATCATGAAGCGAATCAAGGGACGCACCGCCTCAAGAATCCGGTCCTCGATTGGAGGCAGCGGCCCATTTTGGCAGCGTGAATGGTTCGACCACTGGATTCGGCACGACGCGGAATGGGACAAATGCGTTGCCTATATCCGAAACAATCCCGTGAAAGCCCGACTGGTCAGCGCCTGGTCCGATCACCCGTGGACCAGGTAGGTCCGGTCTCCGACCGGACCGAAAAGATTCCCGCCGGACCAAACAATCTCCAGTCCCCCGGGCCAAGCCGGCCGGTCGCAGACCGGCCCTACCCTTTCCACCCGGGGCTTGCCACGGCTAGGTGCGCAGCCAGCATGCGGTCAAATCCCCCATGATTCACTCCTTCATCTTCAGCGAAGGCAAACTGGTCGGCCGCGACCTGGAACCCGAAGCCCTCCGCCTCGTGCAGGCCGACAAGGGACTGATCGTGTGGGTGGATCTGGAGAATCCCACGGACGAGGAAACCAAGGCCGTCCTGGAAGTTCTCTTTCAGTTCCATCCGCTCGCCATCGAGGACTGCGTCACGCCCAGCCCGTTGCCCAAGATTGAGGATTACGACGACTACCTCTTCATGGTGACCCATGCCGTGGAGTTCAATCGCGAGGAAAAATTCGTCACCTCCGAGCTCGATTTCTTTCTCGGCAAGGAATTCCTCGTCACGTTTCACCGCTCGGCCCTCCGCTCCGTCACCACCCTGATCGACCGCCTCGCGAAAAACGTGGGCCCCGGCCCTCGCGGACCCGACCGGCTCGCGCACTCGCTGCTCGATCTCATGGTGGATTATTACAGCCCGATGCTCGCCGAACTGCACAACGAGCTGGAGGAGATCGAGGAAGCCGTGCTCAGCAAGGAGTCCGACAAGAGTTTCGTCGCCGAGCTGCTTCAGGTTCGCGGCGATTTCACCATGTTGCGCCAGATCGTGCGCCCGCAGCGGGACGTCATCGAGAAGCTCGCCCGCGGCGACAGCAAATTCATCCGCGCCAAGCTGCTGCCCTACTTCCGCGACATTCGTGACAATCTCGCCCGGCTCGACGAGACCCTGATCGGCTACCACGAACGCTTGCTGCTCTCTTTTGACATCTATCTCAACAAGGCCGGCTTCGAAGCGAACGAGGGCATCAAGTTCCTCACCGCCCTGACGGCCGTCACCCTCCCGGCCGTGCTGGTCGGCGGTTGGTACGGCATGAATTTCGAGCACATGCCCGAGCTGCGCTCCCCCCATGGCTATGTCTATGCGTGCAGCTTCACTCTCCTGAGCACGATCGCGATGGCCATCTACCTGAAGAAAAAACGGTGGTTCTGATCCGCCGGCACCGGCCCCACCGGCCGGTGCGCCGACCCGGGCCGGACGGGCCCCGCAATCCTCCCTTGCCTGCCTCGTGCCGCCGACAATTCTCCCGCGCATGCGCTGCGCCTCTGCCTTGAATCTCCCCGCCGGACCCGGTGTCCGGCGTTGCCCCCGATGAAGGAGCTGTTGCGCGATTTCCGCATCCGGCGGTTGCTCGTGGCCAACATCACTGGCTCCATCGGTTCGGGCATCACCCTGTTCGCCGTGCCCTGGTTGCTCGTGCAGGAACCGGGCGGCACGACCAGTTACGGCACCGCCACCCTCGTGACGACCGTGGCCCTGTTCCTGTTCATGCCCTACTACGGGGTTTGGGTGGACCACCATTCGCGCAAATCGATGCTGCTGGGCAGCGAACTCTTCGGCCTGCTCGCCACCACCAGCATGGCGGCGGTCTGCTTCTGGCAGGGCGGCTACGGGGTCTGGTCCCTTTCCGTGATCTATTTCTGCGGCATGCTCTACTACACGCTGCACTTCCCGGCGAAGTTTGCCTTCCTGCAACAGATCATCGACCGCTCCCACTATCAGTCGCTCATGGGGCTCATGGAGGTGCAGGGCCAGACCGCCATGATGATCTCGGGCGGGCTCGGCGCCATGCTCGTCGGCCACGTGAGCCTGCCCACGATTCTCCTGTTCGATGCCGCGACCTACCTGATCAGCTTCGCGATCCAGTCAACCATTCCCTACCAGAGCACCCATCTGGAAGGCGCGACGGCCGTCCCCCGGGTTTCAGTCTGGCGGGGAATCGCCGAGGGCTGGCAATGGCTGCGCGACCGGCCGCAGCTCGCCATCTTCTTCGCCGCCGCGCTCATGCCGTTCATCGCGATCATGGTCGGCAATTATCTCTTTCCCATCTACATCACCCAGACGCTCGAGGCGGGGGCCTGGGTCTTCGGCGCAGGCCAGATCGTCTTTGCGGCCGGTGCCATTTTCGCCGGACTCAGCCTGCCCCGTCTGATTGCCGCCCATTCCGCCCGTCACACCATCCCGCTGACCATGGCGGTCTTCGCCGCCGGCGCAGCCCTCTTGGTGCTGTTCCCCACCGTGGGCGTCTACCTGGGTGCGGCCCTCCTCCTCGGCTATGGCAACGCCGGCAGCCGCGTCGCCCGCAGCGCGGCCTTGCTCAACCTTATCGACAACCGCGTCATGGGCCGCGTCAGCTCGTTCTTCCACGCCTACGACCGCGTGCTGCGCACGATCCTGACTTCGACCGTCATCGCCATCGTCGCCACCCACGGTGCGCGGGCGGCCTTCGCTCTGTTGCTCCTTCTGGTCCTGCTTTGCCTCTGGGCGGTGATGTCCACCCGTTCGTCCCTGACTCCGGCAACGGCCGGCCGGCCAGGAAACTAATGAGACTTAGGCTAACAAGTGACACCGGCACGGCCTGATTGCAATGCTCCCCCACACACCCCGCCCTGGCGGGCACCCGTTCGGCTGAGCTCACGGCCTCGGCCCTCTTCCTCGAGGGGATTTCCGGACCAGTTGATTGGGTCCCCTCTAGGAAGAGGGGTGGCGCGAAGCGACGGGGTGTGTCGCTTCTTTGCGTAGTCTTCAATCAAGCAACTATTCAGAAGAATGAGGGCTGTCGCTTGTCGGCAGGCCGGTTCCCGAGCGAATCCAGACCCCGCCCTCCCCATTCAACCGACTCGATACGGCTAGGGCCCGTATTTGACGATCTTCCTGAGGCTCGGGACCATGACCTGCAGCGGCTTCCCCTGTTTGAAGGTGATGGTGCGATAGTCTTCCCCATCGACCGGCATGATCCGCTTGATGTAGGCCTTGGGTCCGACCAACGCGTCAAAGGTCGCGCTGTCCACGCCATGCTCGAGATAATACTGGTCGGCGGCGGCGCTGAGCTGACGCAGGTTGTTGAGCACGGCCTTTTCCTGCGAGGCGGTGCGCACCTTTTGGAAAGCGGGGATCGCCATCGCCGCCATCATGCCGATCGTGACCGGATTGTAGACGGCCAGCGTGGCGACGTCCTGCTTGAGGGACCGGTTCCAGTACGATTGCACCAAAATGCCATCAGTCAGATTGCGACGCACGGTCACCAACGGTCGGTCGGTTTCGGGCATCGACCGCAGGACCATGCCGAGCAGCTGCTTTTGTTGCTCCGGCATCTTTGGGTTCAACGTCTCCAGCTTTCGCAGGGTTTGGAAAAAATGCGGGCTGACATAACCAAGCCCGTTCCCCTCGGGGCCGACCTGCTTCAGCGCCTCCATGAACATCGGCTGTGCTCCCAGCCCAGTCGGTCCGGCACTGCGGCACTCCTTCAGGTACTCCAGGGAAGTCGCCAGATAGAGGGTGTTACCGTCGATGGCGAAGATCGGCCGGACCCCCTGCAGCGGGAGCGGCGGTCCGAATTCGTAGAGCTTCAGCTCCCCTTCCTGCCGCATCTTGAACTGGGGCGATTTGGCCAGGGTCGGCTCGACCGACGCCGCCACTCCATCCACGCAGATCAGCAGCGAGATCGCCGGCAGCACCAGGCCCTGGTTGCCCTTGGCCGGCAGCCGCAACTCCCGCTCGCCATCCAGGCGCACCACCATGGCAACGCGCCCCTTCAGCCCGTTGATGAAGTTGTACAGGGAGAACGCCGTCGCGTCGCTGGTTTGCTTGAGCTTCGCTTCAAAACTGGCGGACACCTCCGCTCCGCCCACCTTGGTGACCACTTCCTTGATGGTCGCATACATCGAGGGCAGATCGATCTCGGACTCGAAGTAGGCGTCCGTATCGGCCGGGGCGAGTCCGAGCCGGACAAACGGTCCGGGCGCCCCGCCCAATCCTGCCAGCAAGCCGTGCCGCGTACCCGGGATGTAGAAGAACGTGCGGTTGCGGAAATAGCCGGTTTCATCCGGCACCGAACTGAAGCCGGCGGCCACCACGTCCGTGAAACCCAGCGTGGCAAACAAGGCGGCGTAGTCCTGCTTGAGGAACGGCGCCGCGGCCGGTTGCGCCGCGGCGACCTGGCCCAGCACGTCATTCAGCGATTGCGCCAGCTTCGCCATGTCGCCGTCCACGTCCACATAACCATAGAGCGTGCCCCCGAGCTCCAACTGCCGGTTGACGGCCATGAAATGCTGGCTGCGCTCCGGCACCTTGACCAGCGGCACGGTCGTTATCTTCGGCGCCTCCGGTTTTGCCGCCACCGGCTCTGCTTTCTTGGCGCATCCACCCGCCGCCAGGAACATTGCTCCGATCAGCCCGACCGTCAGCAGTCGTTTGTTCATAGGCCGGACAGCCTAGCGGCCGGCCCGGCTGGCGAAAGCCCAAACTCTGTCACGCCACAGATCTCGCATTGCCGCTGCCTCGCGAAGGACCAAGCTCAGCCCACTCATGAGCCCGCCCCGCTTCAACGTCCTCGGCACCGGCGTCTCCGCCCTGTCGTTGCCCGAGGCCCGCGATCTCGTGCTCGCGGCGCAGGGTCGCCGCCAACTCGGCTACGTCTGCTGCGCCACGGCCTACAACGTCAATCTCGCGCGCCGCGACACCGACCTGCGCCACGCCTACAATCGCTCCTTCCTCACCACACCCGACGGCATGCCGCTCGTCTGGCTCGGCCGTCACCACGGCCACCGCTCGATCACGCGCGTCTACGGTCCCGACCTCATGGAAACCGTATGCGACGCGGGTCGCGCCGCGGGCCTCCGGCATTTCTTCTACGGCGGCGCCCACGGCGTGGCGGAACAACTCCGGGATAAACTCTGCCTCCGCTTCCCCGGTCTGCAGGTCGTCGGCACCTTCACCCCGCCGTTCCGCCGGTTGGAGGCGGACGAACTCGCCCGTTTCCAGTCCGCCATCGCCGGCTGCCGGCCCGACATCGTCTGGATCGGCCTGAGCAGCCCTCAGCAGGAAAAGTTCATGGCCGAACACGGGCCGAGCCTGGAGGCCGGCCTCCTGATCGGCGTCGGCGCCGCCTTCGACTTCCTCTCCGGCCGCGTGCCGCAAGCCCCCCGCTGGATGCAACGCAGCGGTCTCGAGTGGTTCCATCGCCTCTGCACCGATCCGGCCCGCCTATGGCCACGCTACCTGATTCACAACCCATGCTTCGTCCTGCGCGTGTGTGCCCAGCTGCTCGGACTGAAGCGGTACCCGTTGGATGAGGGAGATTCTCTGAGGAGTAGTTTGTAGTTAGTAGTTAGTAATTGGTATTTAGGAACCGGGACCCCGCACTGTAGCTCCTGCTCAGAGGTCTGTCCCAAATACCAACGACTGCCGCTCTGCGGCGCTTCGCGGCTCCCCTCAAAACAGATCTCCCTGCTGCAGCGCGTCGCGCTTTTCTCCGTCCGCCGTGCTCATCTGCAACAGCCACGGGATGGTCGCCGCCTGCAATTCCGGCCGTCGCAGCAACGCCAGCAGCAGCAAGGCTCCCGCCAACGCGTCGTAGAGCGCGGCATGGTAACGCCGGCGGGCCGCCGGACAATGCTGGCGCGCCACCTTCGCCAGCAACGGCTGCAGGTCGTTCCGGACCACCAGATCCTCCAGCCGCACCGAACCCAGCGGTGGAAAAAGCTGCGGATACAGCCGGCCGGTGTCGATCCACGGCCCCCATTCGGTGGACGTTTTTCCGGGCCGGGCAAAATCCGGCACCTCCCGCGGGTACGGCCACACCTTCCTCAACAGCGAATTCTCCACCGGTGCAAAATGGGCGGCCAGCGGCCCGCTGCCCCGCAGTCCGGCAAACCGCTCCCACTCGGCGGCAAAATAGTCCTCCGTCACCAACCCTTCCGCGGTCAACCCGTGCACCTTGGTCTCGTCCGCCGCGACCCGCCCCGTGGCCCGGCAAAGCCGGGTCTCGGTCCCGACAATCTCTCCGCCGAGCAGGGTCACCACCCCGTATTCGAGAATGCCCGACGTGGCATTGCCTTCGAAATCGATGAAATGGATCGGTGTCTCTTTCCAGGTTTGGCCCACGCGCACCACCGAACACATTGGCCCGCCGGGAACCAGAAAATTCGCCAGCCGACCACAGCACCGGCCGCGGTCATTCCGGGGTTGTCGGCCTGCCGTCGCGGCGATAGAATCCTTCGTAATGATCATCGATGTCCATACCCACCTGAACAACTATGATGAAGCCAACCCGACGCCGCTGGCGAAGCGGTTCGACGAGCTCCAGGAGTCGATCGCCTTCAACAAGGTCGACTGCGCCCTGATTCTCACCTCCTACAAGGTCGACGAGCATCGCCCGTCCACGAAGGAGGTCATCGAGCTCACGCAGGACCATGACAACCTGCACGTCGTCGCCGGGGTCAGTTTTCTCAACTACAAGGAACGTGACCTGCGCGAACTCAGCGATTACCTGAAGGACGGACTCATCAAAGGCCTCAAACTTTATCCCGGCTACGAGCCCTTCTATCCCCACGACGGGCGCTGCCAGGTCCTCTACGACCTCGCGATGGAGTACGATATCCCCGTGATGATCCACACGGGCGACACCTACACGCCCAAGGGCAAGCTCCGCTTCGCGCACCCGCTGCACGTCGATGACGTTGCCGTCGACAACCCCGCGCTGCGCCTGCTCATCTGCCACGTCGGCAACCCCTGGATCCGCGATTGCATGGAGGTCGTCTACAAGAACAAGAACGTGGTCGCCGACATCTCCGGCCTGGTGCTGGGTGACTTCACCTCGCGCTTCGAGAAATTCATGGTCGGGCAGCTCAAGGACATGATCCTCTACGCTGGTGAGCCCCGTTACCTGCTCTACGGGACCGACTGGCCGATCTGCCGCATGCGCACCTACCTCAAGTTCGTGCGCGAGCTGAAGCTGCCGCCCGATCAGGAAGAGGACCTGCTGTGGCGCAACGCCAACCGTTTTTTCAAGCTAGGCTATCCCGACGACTCGGTCCAGCCGACCAACGGCAACTGACCGCCTCGCGCGTCCGGTTCGGTCGGAAGCGTGCGGGCGCCCGCCCGGGTTACTTCGCCGGGCGGACTGCCTCGACGGAATAGACGCGGAAGACCGCGGTGACCATGCCGGGCGCCGAACGGTCGGCGGAGATGGTGCACTGGTCGATGCCGAGATAGGGTGCGCGGGCGTTCACGCCCTCGTAGAAACGCAGCAGGCCGGCCATGTCCACGCGGCGGAAGGTGACCTGCAGGCTATGCAGGGAAAAATTCTCCGTGCGATCCGTGCGCGGTGCCGCGATCTCCAGCGGCAAACCCTGGGCCAGACGGCTGACCTCGGCGTAGGCCTGGGCCGCGTTCATCGTGCGGCCGATGTCGAGTTGCTTCGCCAGTTGGGCGGTGCGCTCGTTCACCCCCGGTGCCTGCGCCAGCCACAGGCGCTGCACCTCGGCATCGCGCGCGACCGACTGCCAGGTGAGCACATTCGCCCGCACGCGCCCGGCGAGGGCGCTGCCCCACCAGAGGACGCCAATCGCGAGGAAGGCCAGCATGAGCACCCGCTCGCGCAGGGACTTGGTGTTGTAGAACTTTTTCACTTCGTCCCTCCTTTGTCCGCAAAGCCGGGCTTGAAGGTGACCGAGACCAAAAAGACCGTGCGGCCGCCGCTGGTGCGCAGGTCGCGCAGCTCGACCTTCTCAATGCCCTCGATGGCCCCGAGCGCCTGCTCGTAGGCCTGGGGGTCGGCGGCGCTGGCGGTCTGCGCCTCGATCTCCATATGCCGCGGACCGGCGGTCGATGCCCGGACGAACTCCAGGGAAGCCGGGCGCGCGGCATTGAGCAGCGCGAGCATTTCAAACGGACGCAGGCTCTGCCCGGCCAGCTGCTCGAGACGCACCACCAATTGATTGGCCTGCTCGATCTGGCGCACGCCCTCGGCGGCGGCCTCGAGCCGGCCGCGTTGGCGGGCCAGCAGGCCGTTGGAAACCAGCAGGCCGAGCTCGACCGCGACACAGGCAGCAAAGGCCGCGGCGGTCGCCATGAAAACCAGCCAGAGCCGTCCGTCCCGCTGGCGGCGGCTGATCTGCCCGGCCAGTTCCACCTTGTCGCGCACATCCATCGCCCGCAGCACGCCCGGCGCGAGCGTCACGGTGCGCCCGCCGACGGTGAGCACGAGACCTTCCTTGTTGAGCGCCCCGGCGGTGGCCTCGCCGCGAAATTCCTTGGCGACCGCGTCGGCGACACCGAGCCGGTTCCGGGCTTCCTGCAAGAGTTCCGCGCTCACGGCCTCCACCGGACGACCCGCCAGCTCCCGCGCGAGCACGCCGGCCGGCAGCTGGCTGCGGCCATCCCAGAAGAGCGCGGTGACACTCGCGGTCTGCTCGTGCAACCACACCGTGGGCGCGGTCGGCGCCGTCTGGCCCAGCCAGCCGGCAAAGTCGGGCAACACGGCCTCGGCCGTCACCCACCCCGCGTGGTCGGTGGTCGGGAAGTTCTTGCGATAGGCGGCAAACACCAGCGTCTCGTTGCCGTCCGCCGACGGGCAGTGTCCGTAATAGAGCTGCCCGGGGGCAAAGGGTCCGATCGCCTCCAGCGCGAGGCCCACCTGTTCGTCGGGATTCTGTCCCGCAACCAGCGGAATGCGCCGTACAAAGAACTTCGTCGCGGGCAACAGCACGACCCCGCCGCCCGATGGGGCGACCGTGTTGGCAGGTTGGGCGGGGGCGGACATGGGCGTGATCAGGAACCGTCGTTCTCCCGAAGTTCCAGAATCTGGAACGGGTAGTCCACCTTTTTGCGCGGATTGTTCCGTACTGAAACCGCTTCCGCCGGTTTGACGAGTCCCGCGCTCTCCCCGGTTGGACCGGTGGCCACCCGGTTGGGTGCCACGGCCCCCGGCCGGCCAACCCAGGCCTGGAGGCGGTAGTCCCGGCCGCCATACTTGACTTCGACGGTCACATGCAGGCACAGCGCCTCGGTACCGAGCCCCGGCGGCGCCGCATCCTTGCCCCAGGCGCCGGCGAGCTCGGCGGGCGAGCGGTACAAGCCCGATCCCTTGGTGCGGGTGGCGCGCGCCGCCAGGATCTCGCTGATGCGGGACCGTTCCATGCCTTGGGCGAGAAGCGCGTCGGCGGGCGCGGAATTGACGTTGGTGGCGTTGAAGGAAAACAGCGAGGCGCCGGCCTGGAAACGCCGGCCCATCTCGTTCCACTGGCCAAACTCGTCGAAAAACAGCTCCCGCACGACCGGGATCGCCCGCAATTCCTCGAAGGAGCGCAAGGGCCGCTGCGGCGCCTCATACGGCACGGCGGCCGAGTCGAACTCCAGGAGGCCGCTCTCCTGCGGGATGTGCTCCGCCTTGGTCCAGGTCAGCAGCGCGTCCACGACCCGGTCCGACATCGTCGCCGGAACACCGATCGCCTCGACGTAGGCGACCAGCTCCTCGTCCGTGGCGCGGGGCAGCGAGAGTTTGCCCGTCTCGTCCGCCACGGTCACCTCCGCGGTGTAACCCTCGGTGGGTTCGTACTTCAATCGCTTCAGCGGCTGATCCCAGCCTTCGCTCGTGTCGTGCAACCCGTCACCAGCCGCGGCCTCGTCCGCGAGCACCGCCAGACTCGCCTCCAACGCCGAGAGGGCCTCCTGGCGCAGATCCGCGCGCTTGGCCGCCTTGCTCTCCGCCGCGAGTTCAACGGCGGCCCGGTCCATCAGCTTCGTGATCAGGAAGGAGGCCAGCAAAATGATGCCCAGCACGAACACCACGACCGAGCCACGCCGGCGGGCGCCACCTGAAAAAGTTTCCCGGCGCTCCCGACGGGGACCTCGCATGCCTGCCTTTGTGGGAGCGACCTCGGTCGCTACAACCGCGACTCCGGCCAGTCCGGGAGTCGGCGCGATCAAGTCAGTTCTGGAGGGCTGGTCTCCCGACCAGCCGCCGCCGGTCGGATGACCGGAGCGTGGTCGTCCTGGCTCGTGACCGCATCGGCCCAATGCCCCGGAGCCGGCTCCGGGGATCTCTACGGATAAATGGGTCGCGGTTGCTGGCATCAGAAAACAGGCGGCGTTCCCCCGGTCGGCAGGGTGATTTCCCGGACGGCCTCAAAGGCCTTTTGCTTGAAGGTGAGCCGTAACCGGTCGGGCAGGAGCCACTCGTTGTTGGTGTTGCGGCGCAGGTCGGCTTCCATGCGCCACTGGCCCGACTGCGGATCCTGATAGACGTAGGTCAGCTGCGTCACCAGCGGTGAGACCAGGGCGGTCCGCGGCGGTTTGTTGGCCGTGTCCTGCTCCAGCACGGACTGCCAGTACAGCACGAGGCCCCGGTCCCGTTCCACCGCGAGATAGCACCTGACCTCGGGCAGCGGTTGTTCCGGCCACTCCAGCAACCGGTCGCCATCCAGCAGATCGAAGCCCAGCAAATTCACCACCGGCCCGTTGGCCGGTCGCACCTCGCGCACGGCGAAGGGCTCGGCCCCCACGGCGCCACCACGGGGCCAGGCGGCGCGGCGCAGGAGCGACTCGGCGTGCCGGGACACGGCGTTCACGTGTTGCTCAAACAGGCGCTTCTCGCTTCCGCGCCCCCAGATTTCCCCCATGGAAAAGACAAAGGTCAGCAGGGCCGTGACGAGCATCGTCAGCAACGCCAGCGCCAGCAACAGCTCGATGAGCGTGAACCCGCGACGGGCTTGCCGGGATCGGAGCGGGCTCATTTCACCCTCTCCTGAAAGAGGCGCTGCCGGGTGACATCGCGCAGTTTCTCACGCTCGGCCGGATCCGACCAGGACGGACGCAACACATACAGGTGCTGGGTCCGCTGCCAGGCCTCCGCCTCTCCGGCGGCCGGCACGTCGCCTTCCAGAGTCAGCCGGAACAGGTCGGCGATTTCCGTGGGCTCAACCTTCGCCCGCCAGGCGAGCTCTCGCCCGCCGGGCAGCACCACGCGCCCGCCTTCCTCAACCTTGGCCAGGTCCGGTTCCGTCAGCACCCCCGCCCGCAGCACCTTCCAGTCCTCGTCCGAGCGCTGCTGGGAGTCCAGCGCGCGGTAGCTGCCGATGACATTCAGGTAGGCCACGGAGAGCACGACCGAGGCGAGCGCAAAGATCGCCAGGCTCACCAGCACCTCGATGAGGGTGAAAGCCCGGCGCGGACATGGCGGGATCCTCTTCATGGCGAGTCGCGCACCACCGGCGCCGCGGTCCATGGATCAAGTTCCAGACGCGACACCTTGCCGTTGGCATCGGTCAACTGGGCGCGAAAGCGGTCCGTCGTGCCGTCGGCGTGAAACCGCACCGCCACGAGCCGGCCCGTGCCGACCTGCTGACCGCCGATCAGGACGGCATCGCGCGATTCCGCCGACAGGAACTCCAGGTTGCGTCCCGGCCAGTCCTCGCCGTGCACCTCGCTGTTCGCCGAGCGCCAGACGATGCGCCGGGCTTTCTCGTCAAAGCGCATGGTCACCGTCGTGTCCTCCTGCACCGCCTGGAGCCGCGCCGCCTGCACGGCCGACCAGAACACGTCGACGAGGGTGCGCTCCCGCGCCCGGAACATTTCGTTGCCCCCGGTGATGAACAGCGACGCCACGATCCCGAGCAGGGCGATGGCCAGGATCACCTCCAGCAGGGTGAATGCACGCGGGCCCGTGGTACGCCGAGGGAATCCGGTCATGAACGGGCGGCAACCCGGGGGTCACCAGTTGCCGACGTCGTCCTCGGTGCCCTCGGCCTTGTCCGGGCCCTTGGAAAACAGATCGTAGCTGCTCTTGTTGTGCGTGCCCGGAAAACGATACTGGTAGGCCTCTCCCCACGGATCGAGCGGCGCCTTGCCGCCGGGCGTGTCGGCATAAGGCCCGCGCCAGTTGGCGTTGCCATTAACCGGCGCGGTCATGAGCACCGCCAGGCCCTCGGCCGTGGTCGGATAGCTGCCGAGATCCATGCGGTAGCGCTCGAGGGCCGTCTTGAGGGAGTCGCGCACGAAAATCTTGGCAATGGTCTGCTGGCTGTTGCCGAAGATGCCCTCGGTCTTGGTGATGAGGAGCGTGGCCAGCAGCGCGAGGATGCCGACCATGACGATGATCTCGAGGAGCGTGAAGGCGCGGTTGCTGCGATGCGTGGTCATGACGGTCAGGGACGGGTGGACGTGGATTGGACAGGAGTAGGCACCGGGCCGCCGGTGTTCGCCGGGGAGGGCGCCGGCATGGGCGGCTGACCGCCGGCCCGCAGGGAGCGACGCCGACGAATCTCCTCGGCGACCTGGGCCATCTGGGCGGCATTATCCGGAGACTGGGCCGGCGCGATGGCCGGGCCGCCGGGCGCGATCGCCGGACCCGTGCCGGGCGGCGGCGGCGCCTGCACGATGATCTGCGCCCGCTTGAGCGTTAGGACAAAGGGCTGGTTGCGATACACGACCTTCACGGTCTGGGTGGCGCTGTCGTAACTCTGGACCGAGTAAGGCGCCCCCGCCTCCTTCATCCCGACCCACTGCGAGGTCCGGGAGGCTGCATCATAGAAACTGAAAAAGTGCTCGCCGTGGTCCACCATCACCCCGCGAAACTCCAGCTGGGCGGCCTCGCCGCCCGGAGCACCGGCCGCCGCCGTGCCAAAAGGCGAATTCTTGACCAGGCTGTCGAGCGAGGACACCGCCGGCTCGGCCGCCCCGGCCAGGACACCGGCCCCGAGCAGGGCAACAAGACTAAGACAGCGCGGACTCATGCCCGCCAGCGAAGAGCCATCCCCGCGCCAAGGCAATGGCGAAGAAAATGCCGATTCAGAGGGAACAAAACCCGAAAACCCCCACAAACCACCCGCAGCATCCCTGCCCCCACGCTCCGCAGTGGCCCACTCCCCAATCGTGACACATCCCTGGTCGCGCCAGGCAACCGGACCACTCCAAAATCCAAATGAAGTTTTAACACCGATCGCACCGAGAAGCTGGGATTGCCCCATTTGTTGAAGACTGCGCAAAGAAGAGACACACCCCGCCGCTTCGCGCCACCCTCTTGATCCGGATCCATTCAATCTGGGGCCACCACGAAACACACAAAATACACGAAACGAACCACCAATCCGGACGGAGACGGTTTCAATGAAGTCACTACTCAGTGACTCCAACCAATCACGGTTTAATACTTCCTGTGAGTGCTCCTTTCGTGTGCTTCGTGTATTTCGTGGTGAAATCTGACTGCATCGTTCCGGCTTGGTAGAGGGGACCCCATCACAGTGCCTTGAAATCCCCCTAGAAAAAGGGCCGAGGCCGTGAGCTCAGTCGAACGGGTGCCCGCCAGGGCGGGGGGTGTTGGGGGCATCGCAATCAGGCAGAGGCTAGTGTCACTTATTAACGCAAGTTTCAATAGGTCACCTCCCGCGCGTTGTTCACTGGCGAAGTTGGGTGAGATCAAGGGCGTTGCGCTGTGGATAATTGGTTCAGCTCTGCTTCGCTACATCCCCCACACCTGATGTGAAGCACTCAGGATGAAAAACGCAGCAACAACGGATAGTATCGGCAGGATAACGGTAAGCAGGCAGAGCACAGCCAATGAAATCGGCTTCGATCGTAGGCTCAGGAGCGCTGGCCCCAAAAGAAGTACAGGGGCGGCAAGAATCATACCCGAGGCAAATCGCGTGTTCTCATCCGCCGGCTTCCACAGCAGTGCACCAATGGCTGCGGACAATATGAACACCGCGAGCCAAACGAAAGACAGGAGCACCCCTCCTTTCTTGCTTTGCTGTGTAATACGGAAGCACCCGGCGACTATGATCGGACCAACAAATAATAGCAGGCGCATGGCTTTCTTTGCTGAACGTTTTAAGGTGGGCCACGCCGTTTGCGGAGTCGGCTCGGGCGGATCGTCAGCCCTTCTTTCCTTCGGGTTGTAGCTCTGCTTGCATTTGCTTCGCGGCTAGCAAGGCATCGGTCGCACGCAATACCGCCAGAGAGTCCGACGTTCCTGTCTTCGCTCGCTCCTTTATCGCGTTCAGCCGCTTTTCCTGGAGCGCGACAATCTGCTCCTGTTGCTTTAACTTCTCACCCGCCGTCGTGGCGACATCCCGACGGAACGAAAGCAATGAGAGCTTGGCAGTCCAAACTGCTTCATCATCGGTGGTCCCAGCCGAATAGCGGCTCTCAACATCGGCGACAATTTTCGAGAGCACTGTGTCGCGCTCCTTCACGATCGCCGCCCGCGCCGGTGTCTCCGCGCAGAGACTTGGCGTGATCATCAAAAGCGCGATTCCGAAACTGAACAGGGATTTCTTGAAGTTCATGATAATTGGCTACGCCTCAGATCAGCCACGCCCGTCGAGCGGGCGAGCCGTCTATTTCTTGTCCGCCGTAGGCCCGGCGAAGGCGGATAAATAACTGGGCCATGTGGAGCGTAGGCGTAATCATCTATAAAGGTGAGATCAAGGGCGTTGCTGCTGTGGCTGCTGAATCAGCTCTCTTCAGGGGGCAAGTGCAACGCTGCTCCCGGACTTCTTCTTTCTTCTCTTCAGGAGATAAGGCACGAGCCAGATGCCGACCGAGGCCCACAATGAAAGAAAGGCGATTGCGAGAGCGACATTGCTTGCGAACTTAAGGCGCGGCTGGTCGACGGGACCAGTGCCGGATGCCCAGCCCCAGAATAGGGAGTAATAGAACGCGGCGCAGGCGAGGAGGAAGAGGATGATGGAAAAGGCCGTTTTCATGCGCTTTGTCTGCCGATCAACGGCACCGATGAGACACGCGCGGGCGAGCGTGGAGTGAGCCCCTTTGAATTACACGAGAGGCTGAGCGCAGAAGGCACATGCGAATTGGGTCACATCCCGCGCGTTGTTCTCTGGCGGTCTTGTTCGGCCCTCTTTCAGTCGACATGTTGCACAATCCAGAGGGTCGTCAGCATTAGGAGAATGAGACTTCCAACTACACGAATCACGATTGGCTTTGGCTGCTCTTTCTTTCGATCCTTCTCTA
>JBDKHE010000139.1:0-2721 GCA_039797805.1 Verrucomicrobiota bacterium | reverse complement strand
GTCCAGGAGCGCGAAGAGAAGCCGGATCTCCTTCGTCGGATCCAGCCCGATGTCGGCGAGCGACGAATAGCTCCGGCTGATCGTCAGGCCGATGCCGAGCAGCTTGGGCCCGTCTTCACCCATCACCCCGAAGCCCTTCATTTTCTCGAAGAGGTCGTTGTAGCCATCGACTTCCTGGTATTTGTGCAGTTCGAGCAGCGGTCCCGGCGTAAATAGGCGCATCAGCGAGGTCTTACCCGCGCCCGGAGCACTGAGGAACATCCGGGTGACCAGTGGCTGGTTACCCTTGAGTAATTCGAGGGTGCCGGGCCCAAAGAAGCGCACGAACGTCGGATCGGCGTCGATGTATTCCGACGCCCGGAGGAGAAAGGGATTCCGTTGTTCCTTCACGGTTGCTTGTGGCGGCTGACCCGCGGGAACAGGGGACGGAGCTTCCCATCGGTGTTCCACACCGGGTAGATCGAATTGTTGGGGGAGTTGTGGCTCAAGACCAGTGGCAGGCCGCACTCGGCATAGCCGTATTTGATGGTCTTACCGCCCTTTTTGGTGTGCTCGTCCTCCATCACGTCGGGCTCATAGTGGGCGTCAAGGAGTCCGTCGAGCGAGTCCCCAGGCTTGATGCGGATCGATTCCGGCAGCGGATGGATGGCGATGACCTCGAAGTTGACAATGCCGCCCCAGATTTTTGCCAGCGCGTCGCGGATGTGTTTCAAGGCCTGCTCGGTGGCGATGTAGAGGACGAGCAGGACCTGCGTGTTGGCGCAATCAAACAGCTTGGCCGCCTCGCTCTCCGGGTTGAGCAAGTCCGCGGCCATCTCTTGCAGTTTGCCCTCGAAGCTGTCGCCATTGGAGCGCAAGTAACTGGTGCCGCTGCCGGAGAAATCATCCTGGAGCACCAGGGTGCTGAACCGTGCCTTATCGAGGCCGGCCACGCCCGGGGCAATCTTCGTGGTGAGATCCTTCCGTAGCTTTTCCAGCAGTTTCTGGCCGCGCTGGGCCTTCACCTCGTAGGTCTGGAGCACCTGTTCGTGAGTGATGACACCCTCGTTCGCCCGGCGAAAGATATCCGTGCGCGCCCCATCGCTCAAGCCGAGGAACAGGCAGGAACGCTGGCGGATCTTGAGAGCCTGGGTTTCCAGCAGGCGTCCGAGGTAGTATTTGCTGATACCAGTGTCTGCGGCCACGCGATGCAACAGGCGCGGGCGGATGAAGTCTGGGTAGGCGATGCTGACCAGGTGGTTGATCTCCGCGGTCGAGAAGAACAACAGTCGTTCCCGGACAAACTTGTAGGCCTCTTCCTTGTGTTTCGGATCCGTGAAATCGTTCAACCACAGGGCGAGGCTTTCCACGAACCGCATGCCGGGCTTGAACTGTTGGTATTCATCATACTTGTAGGCAGCCATGGCCTGCAGGATCGGCCTTTCTCGTGCGACGTCCTCCGCCCGCCAGTTCATGACGCGGGCAAGTAGACGTTCGGCCAGTTGTTCCTTCATAAATGGTGAAGCGGTGAGCGCGGCCCACGCTCACGCCAATGAAGCGGGTAAAGCTAAGGGATGGAAAGCGTAAACGACTGGTTCTGGATTTTTGTCCATTTGGCGTAGCGGAGAAGTCCCGACACGTTCCTGCAGCCGGCCGGGAGCAGGTTCCAGCAGGAATCCAGCGAGCCGGACACCAGGTCCACGCTAAGCGAGTAGGGATGGGTCAGGAGTTCATAGTCGTTGCCTAGGAGAGCGCCCCTGTCACCCATCGTGAGAAGCTCGGTGCCTTCCGGTAACTGGGATTGGGCCAGCCGCACGCAGGTGAGCTTGGTCGATTCGCCGGGGATTACGTCGAGCGAATGGCTGGACTGAACCACCCGGAAATGCCCCGCGGTCTGGCGGGCCACCAGTTCACGAATGGCCGTCACCGCCGCCGGGAAAGCCGCCCGCAAGGTAAGCTGAAAACTCTTGTTTTCAATCTTGGCGACTTTGGCGATCAGCGGATCGCGGTTAAGCTGCTGAAGCAGTTCGTCAAATTCTAAGTGGTGCGGCCCCCCCTCCGCTTTGGGCGCGGGCTCGGTGAGCGGCACCGTGATGCCGCCGTTGTAATAGGAGATAAATACCCGGCCATGCAGTTTCTTGTCCAAGGATTCGGCGATGATCGAGTGGATCGAATCCCCGCGACCGGTCGCAAAATACACCGGGATATGGTTGCGCAGCAATTTCTCGAAAAACGCCACCACTGGCGGCGACAAGCGGTCGCCGCGACCGGCGCGCGGCGGCACCACTGTGCCATCGAAATCGGCCACCAAGCAGCCAAACTTCACCCGCCGGAGCTTCGCAACGTAGTCACGTTGCGCCTGTGCGACAATGGCTTCGTCCTCCCGATTTCCTCGCGTGCCGCGGGCGTCGGTCTTGCGCTCATTGGGCGAAGCGGTCGCGTCAGCTGGGGCGGCTCTTTTTCCGAGCGCCGGTCCGAGGTGATAGATTTTCCGGCCATAGCCGGGAACGCCGGGCCGGCCGGGATCGATGCCCACCCGTTGGCCGATTTCCGCGGCCAGGCGGAAGACTTCCATCAGGAGCGCCAGCGCGCCGAGCGGACCATTGTCGCGGGTCTCGATCTTGATCACGCGGATCGAAGCCGGCAGCAGCGCCAGCGTCTTCTTGGCAAGAGCAAGGGTATCCGGAGTAAGAAAGGCCACGATTGTCGAATGTTCGCCGCGCTTATCCAGCCAATTATGGC
>JBDKHE010000138.1:0-19781 GCA_039797805.1 Verrucomicrobiota bacterium | reverse complement strand
AGCGAGATGAGCAAAAAGAACGGCCGCGCCACGGCCACGACCGCGACCGGTTGGCCGAACCGGTGCAGCTGGGTGGATAGACCCCACAGCAGCAGGAACGCCCCGGCCCCGGCAACCAGCGCCATGATCCGGCCATGCTTCAACCAGGCCGCGCAACCCGTCAGGTCACCGGCGCCATGGTCCCGCGCCGTGAAGACCCCGACCGGCATCAAGAGGCCGATGCCGATGATGAAGAAAATGCCAAAGACGCTCTGGCAGAAAGCGGAGGCCGCCAGTTCCACGGTGCCCACCCGTCCGATCATCGCCGCATCCGTGATGCCGATCAGCATCTGGCTCACCTGCCCCATGATCATGGGCAGGGCCAGGGCCAGCGTCAGACGAAGTTCTTTGCGCACCGATTGCACCAAGTCAGGTCACCACGAAACCCCCGAAAGACACGAAAAATCCGGCCGCCCGCCCACCGCAGCCCGCCCTCGTCCGGTGCGTAACAGTTGGACCCCATCACTGGCTTCCCGAACGGGAAGCCCGCCCCGCGCTCGGCAGTCGGAACCATGCAATCAGGAGCCACCACGCAACACACCCCGCCCTGTCGGACACCCGTTCGGCTGAGCTCACGGCCTCGGCCCTCTTCTCAGAGGGGATTCCCGGACCAGTTGATTGGGTCCCCTCTAGGAAGAGGGGTGGCGCGAAGCGACGGGGGGTGTCGCTTCTTTGCGTAATCCTCAGTCGTACGTCCGGCGGGTGCACCTTTCGTGTGCTTCGTGTCTTTCGTGGTGCAATCCGACTCCTAGGAAACAACTCAAGTCTCCTGACTGTAGGGGCGTCCCTTGTGGACGCCCGCGGGCGGCGACAAGCGCCGCCCCTACAAGAAATCATTATCGGCTTGTTTCTTCCCGCCCGGAGCAAAACGCGTTTTGCGGTCTAGGCTGCATCGTTCCGCTTGCCGAGGTCGACACCGCCCAAGTCGACACCGCCCAAGTCTTCCCTTTCGCGGGTTTCATGTCTTTCGTGGTGGCCCACCTGCCATGACCCCGCTTGCCCTCGGACTCGTCCTCATCGCTGCGTTTATCCACGCCACGTGGAACTACGCTGCGAAGCGCTCCGGCGGCGGGCTGCCCTTTGTGTGGGTCTCCAGCGTGTTTGCCCTCGGGCTCTACGCCGTGGCCGGCACGGCCTACTGGCTGTGGCGTCAACCCACGCTACCGCCCGGCATCGGGTGGGTCATCGTCGGCAGCGGCCTGCTGAAAACCCTCTACTCCCTCCTCCTCCAGCGCGCCTACCGTCAGGGTGACTTCTCGCTCGTCTACCCGCTCACGCGCGGCACCGCTCCGCTGCTCGCGACGCTCGGGGCAATCGCGATCTTCGGCGAGCGCCCCACGCCGCTCGCGCTGGCCGGCGGTGCCATCATCATCGCGTGCGTCTTCCTCCTCACCGGCGGCCCGCAGTCCGTCGGGCGGATTTTCCGGACAAGCCGTTCCGACAAACGCGAGGCCGCTTCTCCGTCCCCCATCGCCGGCTCATCCGGGACGACTCGCCCCACTCAAGGCGTCCTCTCCGGCCTGGCCTGCGGCACCTGCGTCGCCCTCTACACGGTCTGGGACCAGCGCGCCGTGTCGCACCTGCAGATCGCCCCTTTGCTCTACGATGGCGGCACCCAGGTTGTCCTGTTCGCCGTGCTGACCCCCTTCGCCTGGACCCGCCGCGCCGAGGTGGTGCAGACCTGGCGCGAGCACCGCGGCAAGGCCGCGCTCGTCGGTTTGCTCAGTCCGGTCGCCTATGTGCTCATCCTCACGGCCATGAGTTTCACCCCGGTCAGCTACATCGCGCCGGCCCGGGAGATCAGCATCGTCATCGGCGCCTTCTTTGGCGCGCGTCTCCTGAAGGAGGCCGATGCGCCCCGCCGCCTGCTCGCCGCCGGCGGCATGGCCGCCGGCATCATCGCCCTCGCCTTGGGCTGAAATTCGCGCAACCTGCCGCCATGCGTCGTTCCAAGGAACTCATGCTCCTCCTCGCCCTCCTCGTGGGTGCGATGATCTTCGTGCTCTGGTACGTCATCGACCGCCGGGCGAAAAACCGCGCCATGCAACCGGCCCCTGTCTCCCTCGCACCGACCCCGGCCCCCGCCACGCCTTCGGCCACGTCGGGGCTGGGACCAACGCCCGCCGCCGCGCCCGCCACGCCCCCGCCCTCACCCGCCAACCGGCCCGTGACCCTCGGCACCGCCGAGACCGAACGCAAAACCATCGACTTTTCCAGCGGCCAACCGGTGGTGAAAAACACTCCGGAGGACCAGGCCGCGATTGACGCCGCCATGAAGGATATCGCCGAGGCCTCGAAGGAAGTGACCTTCGACCCGCCCGCGGCCAAGCCGGCGACCAAACCATGAGCGCCACGACCACCGCCTTGCAGGGCACCTTTGCCCTCCCGGTGTTTTTCGATCTCGGCGCAACCTTCGCCTTCGCCCTGTCCGGTGCCCTCGCGGCCATCAAGCGCCACTACGACATCGTGGGCGTACTCGCCCTGGCGCTGGTGACGGGGCTCGGCGGCGGCCTGATCCGCGACGGCCTTTTTCTCGCGCAGGGCCCGACGCCTCTGCTCACCAACCCGCACTACCTCGAAGCCGTCGTGCTCGCGTCGCTCTGCGGAGTCTTCCTCGGTTCCCGCCTCCAGAGTTTCGGCCGGGTCATCGCCGTCTTCGACGCGCTCGGCCTCGGCGCGTACGCCGCGTTCGGCGTGCAGAAGGCGCTGCTCGCCGGACTCGCCCCGCCGGCCGCCATTCTGGTCGGCGTGGTCAACGCCGTGGGCGGCAGCATCCTGCGCGACCTCCTCTGCCGCGAGGAACCGCTCGTGTTCAAGCCCGGCCAGTTTTATTTCCTCAACGCCCTCGGTGGCGCCGTCGTCTTCGTGTTCTCCACCGCGGTGCTCGGCTGGAGCGCCAACCGCTCGGCGATCGCCACCATCGTGATCACCTTCATCTTCCGCGTGCTCACCATCGTTTTCAACTGGCGCACGGCCCCGGTCTCCTCCGGCAACCTCATCGAAAACGACCCGCCCGCGCCGCCGAAGTCCTAGCGAAAAGCTGTCCGACCGGGCTCAGCCCTTGCGCGAAGCAAATTCCTTTCGCAGCCAGTCGTTCAACATCTCCTTCTCATAACGCAACGAGTCGGGGTTGCTGGTGCTGCTCCCCAGCATGAAACCGCCGTCGAGCAGGCGGCGTTCGCCCTCCTTCACGGTTTTTCCCGCGGCGTCCGTCAGGGCAAACCGGAAAGCCACCCGCGGCGGATAGCGGTCGCGCACAATGCGCACATCCCGCATCTGGATGCTGTGCCACGGCTCGAAGTCGCCGGCCAGGTCGATGTCAGTGAAGATGACCGTGAGCTGCTGGCCCGGGGCGAGCAGCTTCTCCGCCTGCTTTTCCAGATACTCCTGGAGGCGCGGCAGGACTTCCTCGCGACCGCGCTCGTTCTCGAAATCCGTGCTGTTGTCCTTCACGTCGACAAATTTCTCCGGGTGCTCGAAGATCACCGTGACGCGCTTGCCGGTCTCTCCCGCGGTCGCACCCTCGACCGGCGCCGCCGGCAACCCGGTGACCGCAATCCCAAGGAGCAACGCAGACAAAATCGGGCGGTAATTCGTTTTCATGGCGTGGTGGCGTGATGGTGGCGGTGAAATTGACTGCGCTTTCTCTGACCAAAACTATCCAGATCGGTGCCATATTCAACCCCCGGCCCGGTCCCGGCCGCTTTGCGATTGGCGTCGGCCGGACCGGCGGCTACGAATCCTGCATGCCCTTCGTCCTCGCCCTCGACCAAGGCACGACTTCCTCCCGCGCCATCGTGTTCGACCGGCACGGCCGTGCCCGCGGCACCGCGCAACAGGAATTCGCCCAGCATTTCCCCCAGCCCGGCTGGGTGGAGCATGACCCGCGCGACCTTTGGGAATCCACGCGCCGCACCGCCCTCGCCGCCCTCGCCGAGGCCAATCTCACCGCGCGTGACATTGTCGCCCTCGGCCTCACCAACCAACGCGAGACCACTCTGCTCTGGGACCGTCGCACCGGCCACCCGCTGCACCGCGCCATCGTCTGGCAGGATCGTCGCACGGCCGCGCTCTGCGCCAAATTGAAACGCGCCGGTCACGAACCGCTTTTCCGCCGCCGGACCGGCCTGGTTCTCGATCCCTATTTTTCCGGCACGAAGCTCGCCTGGCTGCTTGATAACCTCCCCGGCGCCCGCCGCCGGGCACAGCGCGGCGAACTCTGCTTCGGCACCGTCGACACCTGGCTTCTCTGGCAGCTCACCGGCGGTGGCGTGCACGCCACCGATGTCTCCAACGCCTCGCGCACCCTTCTGCTCAACCTCCGCACCGGCGACTGGGACCCCGAGCTCCTGAAGCTCCTGCGCATCCCGCGCGAGGTCCTGCCTGAGGTCCGCGACAGCAGCGGCTGCTTCGGCGAGGTCACCAGTGTGCCGGCCCTGCGCGGCGTCCCCATCGGCGGCATCGCGGGCGACCAGCAGGCCGCCCTGTTCGGCCAGGCCTGTTTCAAGCCCGGCATGGCCAAGAACACCTACGGCACCGGCTGCTTCCTCCTCCTGCACACGGGCGAACAACCCGTCGTCTCGAAACACCACCTGCTCACCACCATCGCCTGGCGCATCGGCGGCAAAACCGAATACGCCCTCGAAGGCTCCGTGTTCATCGGCGGCGCCGTCGTGCAATGGCTGCGCGACGGTCTTGGTCTCATCGCCGGCTCCGCCGACGTGGAACGCCTCGCCGCCACCGTGCGCGACAACGGCGGCGTGTATCTCGTCCCGGCCTTCGCCGGACTCGGCGCCCCGCACTGGGACGCCGGCGCGCGCGGCCTCATCACCGGCCTGACCCGCGGCAGCACCGCCGGCCACCTCGCGCGCGCCGCGGTGGAGAGCATCGCCTACCAGAGCGCCGACCTGCTCGGCGCGATGCAGGCCGATTGCGGACGGAAACTGCGCGAGCTCCGCGTCGACGGCGGCGCCACCGTCAACAACACCCTCATGCAGTTCCAAGCCGACCTGCTCCGCGTCCCCGTCGTGCGCCCGCGCACCACCGAGACCACCGCCCTCGGCGCCGCCTTCCTCGCCGGCCTCGCCGTCGGCTTCTGGAAAAACCGGGCCGAGATCGCCGCGCTCTGGTCGGCCGACCGCACCTTCAAGCCCGCCGCCCCGGCCGCCGCCACCCGCCGCGCCCAAGCCGACTGGCACGCCGCCGTGGCGCGGGCGCGATCGTCTGGCTGAGGACTTTGGCGGACCCGGCGGCTCTGCGATCGAGATCCGCAGCCGGCAACCAATCCCCGTTCAGCCCGCTCGGTGCTTGTCGACCTGCATTACAAGGCCTCTACTCCCGTCGTCACCTTTTCCCGCACCGGCGAACCCACTCCGCCCTCCACGCCTCCCGCCCACCGCCATGAACACCTACACCCCAGAGATCGACACCCTCGCCACCGACTGGTTTCGCCGCTGCCGGGAAAGTCAGCGCGTGCACTACGAATACGGCAGCAGCCTCGAGAAAAGAAACTACTGGCTGGGCGTGCCGACCATCATCCTCTCGACCGCCGTCGGCACCGCCGTGTTCGCCTCCATCGAATCCTCCACCGCGAGCGCCAAATACGGCCTCTGGTGCGGTCTGGTCAGCATGACCGCCGCCATTCTCGCCGCCTTGCAAACCTTTCTCAACCTGCCGGACCGCGCGGCCAAGCACAAGGCCGCCGGGGCCCGCTACGGAGCCATCCGCCGGCGCCTGGAGGTCCTGAAAACCATCCCGCCCGCCACGGCGGACGAAATGCGCGTGGAATTGGCCGAGATCAAGGACCAGATGGACTGCCTCGCCGCCGAGGCCCCCGGCATCCCTTCGTCGGTTAAGCAGAGAATTGATCGGGAAATGAAATCGACCGAGCATCTGCGCATCTTTCATTTGAAATCGAAAAACGGCTAGGGCTATTGCGGCTCAGGCCGGCCCGGCCCGCCTGATGCAATCCAGTCACAGAGCCAAGCGGTGCTTGCAGCACCGTTCGCTTCCGGCAATTCTGCTGAGGTAACACCGTCTGACGCATGAAAATTTCCCGAATCGTCCCGGCCTTGCTGGCCCTCGTCCTCCTTAGCCCGGCTGCTTTCCCTCAAGATAGCTCCGAACTCGCCTCGCTCATGAGCAAGGCGCGCCGTGGCAACGGCATCGCCCAGTACAACCTGGGCCTCGCCTACGCGGAAGGCCGCGGCACCCCCGCCGATCCCTTGGAAGCCTTCGTCTGGCTCACCCTCGCCCGCGACAACGGCTCCCGCGGCCGCGCCCTCGACAATCTGCTGGCCTCCTTTGATCGGGACACCCTCGCCCTCGCCGAGAAACGCCTCAACGAACGCCGCATCGAACTCGGCCTGCGGCCCGAACCCAACACCCTGGAACCCGCCGCCGCCCCGGTGGAAAAAACCCCGGCCGCCTCGCCAACGACGCTCATGCCCGTCGCCGCCGCGACCCCCGCCCCGGCCGCGCCGAAACCTTCCGCCGGTCCCGACCTGAGCGCCCTCACGCGTCTCCAGGCCGAGCGCGACGCCCTGGCCGCCCGCACTACCGAGATGAATGCCGAGCTCGCCGCGCTCCGCGCCGAGCGGGATCGCGCCAGTCAAACCGTCGCCGCGCTCCAGACCGAATTCGATCGCACCCGGCAGGCCCTCGTGGCTCTCCAAAACGCCCCGAAGCCCGCCCCCGATACCGCCGCGCTTGATCAGGTGACCCGCGAATTGCAAGCCGCCCAGGCCGAGTTGCAGTCCTCGCGCACCTTCGGCACCCAGGTCGAGGACAGCCTCAACCGCGTCAGCGAAGAGAAGAAAGTCTTCGCAACCACACTCCAGCAGGCCGAAACCGCCCGCGACAGCTACGCCCGCGAATTCGCCGCCGTCAAAGCCCAGCTCGCCGCCCTCGAGGCCAAGGCCGCCCAACCCTCGGCCCCCGCCTACCCCGACCTCTCGGCCCGCGTCGCCGAACTCTCCCAACAACTCGCCGCCGCCAAGAACGCCGCGCCGACCTACCCCAATCTCGCGGGCAAGGTCGCCGAACTCGAAACCGCCCTCGCGGCCGCCCGCACGGCCCGGCCCGCCTATCCCGATCTGAGCGGCAAGGTCCGCGAGCTCGAGGCCAGCCTCGCCCAGGCAGAAAAATCCCTCGCCGCCAAACCGACCTATCCCGATCTCCGCCCCCGCGTGTCCGAACTTGAGTCCGCCCTCGCCGCCGCCAAGAACGCCGCGCCCGCCTATCCTAACCTGACGGGCAGAGTCGCCGAGTTGGAGGCCGCCCTCGTGGCTGCCAAGCACGCTACGCCAGCCTATCCCGACTTGTCGGCCAAGGTCGCCGAACTCGAAAGCAAACTCGCCGCCAAGCCCGCCGCGCCGGCGTATCCCGACCTCACCGGAAAAGTGAAGGAGCTGGAAGCGGCCGTCGCCGCCCTCACCGCCGACGCCGCCTTGCGCCAGCGCGAGACATCCTCGCTCGCGGAGGCTCGGGCGGACGCCGAGAAATCCCGCGACGCCCTCGCTAAGCAGTTTGATGAATTCAAGAGCTCGACCGCTCCCGCCCTGCGCGAACGCACCAACCTGCAGGCGAGCGTGAAACTGCTGGAATCCGACAAGGCTTCCCTCCGCCGCCAGGCCGAGACCGCCGGCAACGAAGCCGCCCAGCTCCGCTCGCAGGTGGCCGGCCTCAAGGAGCAACTCGCCGCCAAGCCCGCTGCGCCCAGCGTGCCCGACCTCTCCGGCCGCGTGGCCGAACTCGAACAGCAACTCGCGGCCGCCCGCAACGCCGCCCCCGCCTACCCCAATCTCGCCGACAAGGTCGCCGAACTGGAAAGCACCCTCGCCGCCACCGAGAAATCCCTCGCCGCCGCGAAAAACGCGAAGCCGGCGTACCCCGATCTCTCCGGTCGCGTGAGCGAACTCGAGCGGGACCTGCAGGGCGCCCAGGCCGTGAGCCAGCAGCTCCGCAATTCCATCCATGACCAGGAGCAGAAGCTCGTGAGCATGGTCGAGAAGGCCGACAGCGAAACGAAGCGCAAACTGGCGGAAGCCACCGCCGCCGCCAACCAGGCCCGCACCGAGCTCGCCGCGCTCACGGCCGAGCGCGACCAAGCCACCAAACAGCTGGCCGATCTCACGAAATCCGCGGAGACCACCCGGCGCGAACTCGCCTCGAGCCAGGCCTCCCTCGCCAAACTCAACGCCGAGCTGTCCGCCACCACGGCCGCCCGCACCACGGCCGAGCAACAGGTCGCCACCCTCACCAAGGCCAAGGAAGACGCGACCGCCGCGCTCGCCGCCGCCAAAAAAGCCGCCCCGGCCTATCCCAATCTGACCGGCAAGGTCGCCGAGTTGGAGGCCGCTCTCACGGCCGCCAAGCACGCTGCTCCGGCCTATCCCGACTTGTCGGTCAAGGTGAAGGAACTGGAGTCTGCCCTGGTCGCCGCCAAGAACACCAAGCCCGCCTACCCCGATCTCTCCGCCAAAGTCGCCGAGCTGGAGTCCCGGCTCACCGCCGCCCAGAACGCCCAGCCGACTTACCCGAACCTGACCGGCAAGGTGGACGAACTCGAAAAATTCCAACGCTCGCTCGCCCGGGAACTCGATGCGACCAAGTCCGCCCTCGCCCAGGCCAACGACAAGCTCGCCGCCCAACCCGCCGCGCCCGCCTACCCGAATCTCACCGGCAAGGTCGCCGAGCTCGAAGCCGCGCTCGCTGCCGCGAAGCAGGCGACCCCCGCTTATCCCGACCTCTCGGCCCAGGTCGCCTCACTCGAGGCTTCCCTCGCCGCCGCCCGGAAGTCCGCCCCGGCCTACCCCGATCTCAGCGCCCGCGTGCAGGAGCTCGAAGGCGCGCTCGCCGCGGCCCAACAAAAAGCCGCCGCCGGCGAACAAGCCCGCACGGAAATCGCCAAGGAATTTGAAGACCTCAAGAGCTCGACCGCCGCCGCCCAGCGCGAGCGCACCTCCCTCCAGGCAAGCGTCAAACTTCTCGAGTCCGACAAGGCTTCTCTCCGCCGCCAGGCCGAGACCTCCGGCAACGAGGCCACCCAGCTCCGCTCCCAGCTCGCCAGCCTGAAGGAGCAGCTGGCCGCCAAGCCCGCCGCGCCGACCTATCCCGATCTGTCCGGTCGTGTGGCCGAACTCGAACAGGCGCTCGCCGCCGCGCAAAAGGCTTCCCCGGCCTACCCGGATCTCTCCGGCAAGGTGGCCTCCCTGAACGAGGAAAACACCACGCTGCGCGCGGACCGCGAACGCATGCAGAAGCTGCTCGCCGATTCCGGCAGCCAGTTGCGCGACGCCACCGCGAACGCCAGCCGCGTGCAGCAGCTCGAGGGTCAGCTCGCCGACCTCACCACGCAGCTCGGCGCCGCCCAGCGGGAAGCCGCCAACCTCGCCGCCGCCCGTGACGAGGCCGTCACCAACGTGAAGGGCCTGCAGGCCACGCTGATTGACCGCACGGAGTCCGACGCCCAGCGCGCCAAGCGCGTCAGCGCGTTGGAAGAGGAAATCAGCCGCCTGCAGAGCTCGGTCGCCGCCAAGCCGGCCGCTCCCTCCTACCCCGATCTCTCCGCCAAGGTCGCCGAACTCGAGGCCCGCCTCGCCGCCAAGCCCGCGTATCCCGACCTGCGCTCCCGCGTGTCCGAACTCGAAGCGAGCCTCGCCGCCGCCAAGAAAGCGGCTCCGGCCTACCCCGATCTTTCCGGTCGCGTGAGCGAACTGGAGTCGAAACTTGCCGACGCCGAGGCCCGTCGCCGCGCGCCCACCTACCCGAATCTCGCCGGCCGCGTCTCCGAACTGGAAGGCCTCCTCGCCGATGCCAAACGCCAGTTGTCCGACACCGAGGCCCGCCTCGCCCAGGCCGCCAGCCAGCCTGCTCCCGCCGTCGTCGAGGCCGCGCCGGCCCCCGACACCTCCGCCTTGGAAAAACGCCTCGCCGAAACCGAGGATCGTCTGAGCACCGCCCTGCGGGGTTACGCCCTGCTGGAGAAGGAACGCGACGCCCTCGCCACCCAGGCCACCCAGAGCAGCGAGTCCCTGGCCGGTGAGAAAAACGCCCTCACGGCCCGCCTCTCGGAAGCCGAGGCCCGCGCCGCCCAGGCCCAGGCCGAGGTCAAGAGCCTCTCCGAAAATCTCGCGGCCCTGCAACGCGCCAACAGCCAGACCGCCAGCGACGTTTCGTCCGTCCGCACCCTCGTGCAGCAGCTCCAGGGCGCCAACGCCGTCCTCGCCCAGGAAAATTATCAGCTCAAGAGCATCCTCTCCCGGACAAATGGCACCACGCCGCCCTCGGCCCCGCGGGCGCTGCCGACGGCCCCGGCGCCTGCTCCGCGCACCCACGTCGTCGCGAGCGGTGATTCCCTCTCCAAGCTTAGCCAGGAATACTACGGTACACCCAGTCGCTGGCAGGAAATCTACAACGCCAACCGCGAAAAGCTCGGCCCCAACGGCGTCCTGCGCATCGGCACCGAGCTGCGCATCCCGTAAGGCATCAATCGCTGTGGGCGCGAGCTTGCTCGCGACTCAGCGGCTTCCGAAAGGGAGAACGCGGCCTCCGGTCGCGTTGATCGAATGCTCGCACGGGCAAACGCGTCCGGAGGGAAAACGGGCGTCGTCTAAGCGACGCCCCTACGTGGAGACTGTGCTGTAGGGGTGCCGCTTGACGGCACCCGGCTTGGGCGTGGCCGCAACCGAGTCAGGCCACAACCTCTCTTGCGGTTAAGTTTCGTCCCGACCGGAGCAAAAAACGCGTTTTCCGGTTTGGGGCCGCGCCGATCCGGCAAAGCCTCAGCCCCACGCCACCACCGCGGCGAGCGCGGCGAGGGAGAGCAGCGTGCTCATCACGACGCTGCCCGCGGCGAGCTCACCATCGCCGCCCAGCTGCGTGGCCATCGTGTAGGAGGCCGCGGCCGTCGGGGTGGCGAGCATCACCAACCCGACCTGCGTCTCCGCCGGACTCAGCCCGAGCAACCGGGCCAGAAACCAACCGCCCAGGGGCAACACGACGAGTTTGCCCACCGAGGCCGCGACGATCCGTCGCCGGTTGCCCGTCAACCGCGTGGCCGCCAGCGTGCCCCCGATGCAAATCAGGGCGAGCGGCAGCGACATCTTGCCCACCATGGCTACCGAGTTGTCCAGCCACGACGGCAGCGGCCACTCGCGCCAGCCGTACACCGCGCCCAACGCACTCGACCAGATCAACGGGTTTCGCAAGATCTCGCGCACCACCCGCCCGGCCATGCCCTCGCCCGACGGGGCGTGGCTGGAAAGCAGGAGAATCACCGCCGCCGCATTGTAGAACGCCATGATCGGCGCCATGGAGAGCAACGCCGCCGTATAGAGCGGACCATGCGCCGCCGGCAGCAGCACCAGGATCGGCAGGGCGACGTAGGCGAGATTACCCCGGTAGGCCGCCTGCACAAAAGTCCCCAACGAGGCGCGCCCGATCCCCAGGTACCGGCCGGCCAGCAGGGCCAGACCGATCGTGCCGGCGGTCGCCCCGAGCACCATGACCATCAACGGCCCGGCGGGCGCCTCCTGGTGCGGCGCGGTGGCCAGACTGATGAACAGCAGGGCGGGCAGACCCAGCCAGTAAACCAGGCGGTTGGCTTCGCTGATGAATTCATCGCTCAACCACACGCGGCGACGCAGCCACCACCCGAGGGCGATGACCAGAAAGACCGGCGCGAGCGTCTCGACAATCTGCATGGACCCGGCGAGCTTGCGCCCGGCGCGGACCGGCGCGACATCATTTTGTCCGGCGACGGCCCGCCGCTCCGCCGCCAGCGACCACCGTCCACGGCGCGCCATGCCGGGATTGACTCGCCGACTTTCCAGCTTACGAATCGGCGCCCATGTCCCTCCCGACCCAGTTCACCGGCGTCACCGTCCAGACCAAGGCCAACCTCTATTTTGACGGCAAGGTCGTCAGCCACACCGTGCTGATGCCCGATGGCGCGAAGAAGACCCTCGGTCTCATCTACCCGGGTGCCTACCACTTCGGCACGGGCGCACCGGAGCGCATGGAGATCGTCGCCGGCAGCTGCCTCGTGACGCTCGATGGCGATGTGGCGATCAAGGAATACCCCACGGGTTCCTTTTTCGACGTCCCCGGCAAAAGCGGCTTCACCATCGAGGTGAAGACCGGCATCTGCGAATACATCTGCTCGTTCCTGTAAGGACGAAACAGGACTGGCGGGCGGGCGCCGTCTGACTACGCTGTCCCTGCATGGGATCCCTCATACGGCTGCTCTGGCTGGGTGCACTCACCTCGACCGTCCTGATGTCGGCGGTGGAGAAGCTGGCTGACGGCGTCTACGCGCAATTCGACACACCCCGGGGTTCGTTCACGGTCGAGCTCGACATCGCCCGCGCCCCGATGACCGCCGCGCATTTTGTCGGTCTCGCCGAGGGCCGCATCGCGGCGCGGGACGGCCAGCCCTACTACACCGGCCTGAAATGGTACCGCGTGGTCCCCGGTTTTGTCATCCAGAGCGGCAACCCCAATTATCCGGAGGAAGGCGCCGCCGGACCGGCGTTTCCCGACGAGTTCGTGCCCGGCCTGCACCACGCATCCGCCGGCGTGCTCTCCATGGCCAACCACGGGCCCGACACCAACGGCGGCGAATTCTTCCTCACGCTCGGTGGCCAGACGCGGCTCAACTACCTGCACAGCGTCTTCGGCCACGTCTTCCTCGGCCAGGAGGTCCTCCCGAAAATCCAGGCCGGCGATCCGCTCAGCATCAGGATCCTTCGCGTCGGGAAAGCCGGCCAGGCCTTCCAAGCCGATGAAGCCACGTTTCAGGCGTTGGCCGCACGCGCCGCGAAATACGCCGGCGCCGACGAGCCCGGTCCGACCGCCCATTTCGATGATCCCGCCGGCCTGCTGCCGGTTGCGCCGCCGCGGGCCCGGGCCTTCAACTTCAAACTCGCCAACTACGAGCGCGCCACCGGATTGAAAATCATGGCGCGCTTCTTCGCGCAGCCACCGCCGGCCGCCGAGGACGAAGTCGCGGGCGCGTACATGCGCCAGCTCGCCCAAAAGCTCGGCGTCGCGCGCACTGGCGTGCTGGTCGCCTTCTTCGCCCCCGATGACTGGCGCATCTGGTTTGGCGACGACGTGGTGCCGGCCTTTCTGGGCCGCCCGGTCTCACCCGACGACCTCCGCGAGGGCGGCGCCTTGCACGACGCGAAGGAGGCCCTCGTCGAGGCCGCGCTCAAGCGGGGCGATGAGGTCTTCGCCGCCGAACAGAAAGCGGCCCCGGCCGGGCCACCGCTCCCCCCGGCCCACCACCTGAAACTCCAGACCGACGCCCTCCTCGACGCCCTGCTCCTGCGTCTCGAGCCGCGCCGTCCATCCTCCCTCCCATGACCCAGACCCGCGTACTCCTGCTCTTCGGCCTGCTGCTCGCGTTCATCGCGTTTCAAGCCCGCACCGGCATCTTCCGGCGCGCCAATCCCGGCGAACCGGCAAACAAATACATGCGCCAGGTCATGGAGAACCCCCAGCTCTCCGAGGAAGACGCGGCCATCATGCGCGAGCGCTACGGCACGGCCCACGTCAACCCGTCCGGCCTGCGCTACATCGTGCGCGCCCCCGGCGAGGGCCCAACGCCGGCGCTCGGCGCCGAGGTCGTCGCGCAATACGAAGGCTTCCTGCTCGACGGCACGAAATTCGACAGCTCGATCGACCGCGGCAAACCCTTCGTCTTCCGCGTCGGCACCGGCCGCGTCATCGCGGGTTGGGACGAGGCTTTCCACACCATGAAGAAGGGCGAGAAACGCACGCTCCTCATCCCCTGGTGGCTGGGTTACGGCGCCAGTGGAAAGGACAGCATCCCGGGCAAAGCCACCCTGCGCTTCGAGGTCGAACTGCTCGACATCCGCTGAGCCGGTATCAAGGCGGCAGCATTGCGGGAGCGAGCTTGCTCGCGACCATGCACGCGCTGAGTCGCGAGCAAGCTCGCTCCCACAAAAACTTCATTCTCTCGACCCCGAGAGACACGCCGGGACCACGATTTCCCCGTCACAGCGATCCTTCTCAGAAGCTGGCCCGAAGCATTCACGTATGTGATGAGTGAAGTGCCGTAGCCAAGGACCTCAAACTCGCGACGCCTCGCGCCAGTCGTGTCTCCGGCGGCATCGCCCGGCATCTCCGATGCACGCCGGCCGATCGCTGCATGCCGCGGCCAACATTCGGCCCGGAGTGTTGTGTTGCCAGAGCCCCGATCAGCGATAGCATGCCGGTAACACCCATCCGTACCATGACGACCGCGACTTCTTGGTTGGAGGAATTGTGCGGCACCGCATTCATGCCCCACGGGCAATGCTATCTCTGGGATCCCAACCTGCTCTGGTTGCATGGGGTATCCGACAGCCTCATCGCCCTCGCCTACTTTTCGATACCGATCGCCCTGCTTTACTTCCTGCGCAGGCGGCGCGATCTGCCCTATCCGGGCATCATCACGCTTTTCGGCGCCTTCATCATCGCCTGCGGCCTGACCCATCTGCTTGAGGTGGTCACCCTGTGGCATCCGTACTACTGGCTCACCGGATCAGTCAAGGGCCTGACCGCCCTCGTGTCCCTCGCCACCGCGGTCGCGCTCATACGCATCTTGCCGGCCGCCTTGCGCCTGCCCAGTGCGCAGGAACTGAAGGAGTACAACCTCGCCCTCGAGGAAAAGGTCCGCCGGCGGACGGACGACCTCACCCGCAGCAACGACGAGTTGCGCCATGAGGTCACCCAGCGCCAGCAGGCGGAGCTGGAAGTGAAGCGACTCAACGCCGTCTTGGAATACCAGCTGGAGGAGATGCGAACCCTGGTCGACCTGCTGCCCGTGGGCGTCGGCATCGCCAAGGATGCCACCGGCCAGGACATCCAGGGCAACCAAGCTTTGTCCCGGATGCTCGGCCTGCCGGAACAAGTCAACACGTCCCTCTCCGCCCCGGAAGGCAAGGCGCCCGTCAACTTCAAGGTATTCGCTTACGGCAAGGAGCTGACCCCCGAGGAACTGCCCATCCAGCGCTGTCTGCGGGAAAACGCGCCGGTGCTCGGTCTCGAGGAAGTGATCGAGCGATCGGATGGCGTGCGGATCGTGGCGCTGGCCAACGCCGTGCCCGTGCAGGACGAGACGGGAAATTGTCGCGGCTGCGTTGCCACGTTCCAGGACATCACGTCGCTGCGGGAGATGGAAGCGCGCCGCCGCGAGATGGATCACAAGCTGCTGGACACCCAGAAACTCGAAAGCCTCGGGGTCATGGCCGGCGGCATCGCCCACGATTTCAACAATCTCCTCACCGGCATCCTCGGCAACGCCAGCCTCGCCCGCATGGAACTGTCCCCGGGATCCGCGCTGAAACCCCACCTCGAACAAATCGAGCAGGCCACGCGCCGCGCCGCCGACCTGTGCCAGCAGATGCTCGCCTACTCCGGTCGCGGCCGCTTCGTCGTGCAGACCCTCGACCTGAACGGGCTGATCAAGGACACGACCCATCTGCTGAACATATCCATCAGCAAGAACTGTGTCCTGCGGTTCAACCTCGCCGACACGCTGCCGCCCGTCACCGCCGACGCCACGCAGATGCGGCAGATCATCATGAACCTGGTCATCAACGCCTCGGAGGCGATCGGCGAGCGCAGCGGCGTCATCGCCATCGCCAGCGGGGCATTGCAGGTCGACGCCGAATACCTGGGCACCTTGACCGCCGCCGATGCCATCGCTCCCGGCAAATACGCCTACATCGAGATCAGCGACAACGGCGCCGGCATGGATGCGACCACCATCAAGAAGATCTTCGATCCGTTCTTCACCACCAAGTTCACCGGCCGCGGCCTCGGCCTGGCCGCAGTGCTTGGCATCGTCCGCGGACACAAGGGTGCGCTCAAGGTCTACAGCGAGCCCGGCAAAGGCACGACCTTCAAGCTGCTGTTGCCCGTCGCCAAGGAGGCCGCGGCCGCACCCGCCGCTTCAGTCGCCCCCGAAATGGATTGGCGGGGCCATGGCACCGTCCTGGTCGTCGACGACGAGGATTCTGTCCGTCTGGTGGCCTCGCGGCTCCTGGCGAAACTCGGGTTTGAAACCGTGACCGCGACCGACGGCCGCGATGCCCTCGAGAAATTCCGCGAGCAACCGGCCCGCTTTGCCCTTGTCCTGCTCGACCTCACCATGCCCCGGCTGGATGGCGAGGAGACCTTCCGGCAACTGCGCCATCTGCACCCGGGTGTGCGGGTCGTGCTGATGAGCGGCTTCAGTCACCACGAGGCATTGAACCGCTTTGCCGGCAAGGGACTGGCGGGCTTCATCCAGAAACCCTTTGAGGTGGCCGCCATGATCAAGACCCTGCGCGAAGTGATCCTGAAGACCTGACCGCCGGGGCCGCCGGCCGCACCGGTCCGCCACCGGACTACAACCCCAGCAGCGAGCCGCTGCGCTTGAGCCACCGCTCCGCCTCGCGCCAATCCGGACAAACCTCTCCCACCCGGGCCCAGAAGCGGTCAGAGTGATTCATTTCGCGCAGATGCATCAGCTCGTGATAAATGATGTAGTCGCGCACGCGGTCCGGGGCCTGGATCAGCCGCCAGTTGAGCGAGATCGTGCCTCCGGCCGAGCAGGAGCCCCAGCGCGAACGCTGGTTGCGCACGCTCACCTGCTTCATGTCCATGCCCGTCTCGGCCGCCAGCTCCCAGGCCCGCGCGGGCAACTCGATCTTGGCCCGGCGCGCGAAGCCCGCTTCCAGCCGCGACCGCAGATCGCCCGTCAGCGACGGCACGGGAAACACGTCGGCCGCCAGACACACCGAGGGACGCTCGCCGGCGGACGCCACACGGATCTCCGTCATCTCCCCGCGCCAGAGCACCGCCGTGCCCACGTGCCAGATTTCCGCCGGACGCGGCCGGCGCGCCTGCCGCGCCTTGGCGCGCTCCAGCCAATCCAGGTGCTGGGCGACAAATTCCCGCGCGCCGCTCTCCGTGCCGCGGGGAGGAATCGTGACCACGGCCTGGCCATCCTTGCGCAGGGTCAGCCGGTAATTTCTCGCCCGGTCGCGGCGGATCAGGACCAAGCCGTGCGCAACATCGTCAGACTCGATGACACCAGAGTCGGGCATGGTCCGTTATTTTCTCCCGAGGTTTTCGCTGAAGCGCCGGTCCGCAGAGGTGTCGGCCCAAACGCAGAAGACTGTACGTATTCCTACGCACGCGGCGCGATTGGGAGTTACCTGCTTCAGTGATTGGACTTTTTTCATCCGGTCTGTTTGTTCCCTGTCCTGGCCCGCGGTGCAAATTGTTTTATCTCAGAAGGCTTGCGGCGAACACCGGACTATATCTACTCTCTTCCACCCTTTTCCCGCTGATGATCGGATCCACCCACCACGCCTCCTCTCGCCGCAGCCAGCGGGCGTTCACCTTGGTTGAGGTGATGGTGGTGATCGTGATCATCGGATTCTTGGCCGCAGCCGGGCTGCCGGGTTACCGCCACCTGACCATGCGTTCCAAGGTCACGGCGTTGGAGAATGATTTGCGCCAGTTCTCCACCGCGATTCAGACCTACACCCTGCAAAACGGCCACTGGCCCGCCAACGGTGATCCGCAGGTGGCCCCGCCCGAGATCGCGGCGGCCCTGTCGGCCAATTTCACCCGCCCGTCCCCCATCGGCGGCGTCTACAAATGGAATTTTGACGTGCCCGCCGACGGCGTCACCGCCAAGGCCGCGATCGTGGTGCAAACCAGCGCCGGCAACATCATCAGTGACGACGAGGAGCTTTTCCTGATGGTTGACCGCCAGATGGACGACGGCGTCCTCGAAACCGGCCACGTCCAGGTGGGTTCAACGAATTCGTTGGTGTTCATCATCGAAAAATGAGCGCCCCGTACCGCATTTCCCTGCTCCACCTGACCGCCGATGCCTCGGCGATCGCCCCGGCGTCCGAGCGCCTGGAGCACGGCAGCCACGAGCTCGCTGAAGTCATCCGCCTCGCCGGCCGCCTGCAGCAGCTCGACACGGCGGACAACGCCGGCACCGAGCCCGGCCTGCTGATCCACCGCGGCGAAAAGGGCTATCGCATCGCGATTCACCAAGGCCGCCTCCGCGTGCACAAGAGCATCTCGCTCTACGATGACTTCTGGACCGTCGACACCGCGGCCGACCTGGCCAGCCTCCCTCCGTTCCAGGCGGTCCTCAGCTCGAGCACTTCAAAGCCACCCCTGCGCCCCCGCGCCACCGCCAAGACCAGCAGCCCGCTCCGCGCCGCGGCCGAGGTGATCGGCTTGTTTGCCGTCGCAGTGGTGCTCGTTGCCGTCGGCCTGCGTTACGGCCTGCCCCAGAAACGCCTCAGCGATGTCCCCGCGGATGTCACCCTCATCAATTCTCCCGAGGAACAGGCCGCCGTGTTCTCCACCGTGGCCGGCAGCTATGCGACGGGGCAAACCCCCGGCAACAGCCTCGTGGTCATCCAACCCGACGGCCGGGTCAGCCTCGGCTCCATCGGCAAGGACGGCAAGGCCACTGCGCCGCGCATCCAGGAACAGGCCCGCGCCGGCCGCCGCGGCAGCATCGCCTGCATCATCACTTCCTTCGGCATCATCGCCGGCACCGAACCGCCCGAGGCCATCAACGTCGGCCGCTTCCAGTACCGCAAAGCCAAGAACGTCCAGTAACGGACGCTCAGCCCGCTTGGGTCGGATCATCGGCCATCACGCTCATCCGGACTCATGCAGCCCAGACGCAAAAACGCGTTTTGCTCCAGTCGGGAAGAAACAAGCCGGTAAGGATTTCTTGTAGGGGCGGCGCTTGTCGCCGCCCGCGGGCGTCCACCAGGGACACCCCTACAGCTCGGACCTATGAGCCGTCTCCATTATTGAGGATTACGCAAAGAAGAGACACACCCCGTCGCTTCGCGCCACCCCTCTTGCTAGAGGGGACCAGATCAACTGGTCCGGAAATCCCCTCTAGGAAGAGGGCCGGGGTCGTGAGCTCAGCCGAACGGGTGCCCGCCAGGGCGGGGTGTGTGGGGGAGCATCGCAATCAGGCAGTGGCCGGTGTCACTTGTTAACGTAAGTCTCAATAATCGCCGGGGGCAGTGTGTAGGGGCGTCGCTTGACGACGCCCGCAAGGTCGCCGGCGATCAACCAATTCCCGGGCGCCGTCAAGCAGCGCCCCTACGGTTGACTGCATGAGTCCGGCTGAAGAGGGGTGCCCGCCAGGGCGGGGTGTGTCTGGGCTGGATCACCCCGACTCTGACCGAGCGGACTCCGTGACCGTCATTTTTTGCATCGCACCCTCGGCCCGCTGCGCGGGCCTGGCGGGCTCACTGCAGCTTGATCGGCAGGCGGGTCCAGCGGGTCTGGAGGTCGTTCAAGATGACACTGGTCCGGGGTTCCGGGTTGGCGCCGGTCTTCAGGCTGAAGGCGGCCGTGAAGTTGCCGAGGACGGCGCAGAAGTCGCTGTTGACCATAATGCCGATGAGATCGCCGGTCTTGCTGAAGACCAGGTCGCCGCGCTTGGGAGCGATTTCGCCGAAGAGCCGCGTCGAGATGCGGTTGTCGAGCTTCACGTAGCTGGCGTTGCCGGCGTCGATCCGGAAGGGCGTGTCGCCATACTTGCCGTCGTCCGCACGCACGAGCACGGCGTCGGGATACTTGAACGGATCCTTGGCGAGCTGGTAGATCTTCGCGCCCATGCGGGCGGCCACGGCCGTGTCCACCGGCGCCACGATGACGCGGGGATCCAGCCGGAGAAAATGCAGTTC
>JBDKHE010000137.1:0-8679 GCA_039797805.1 Verrucomicrobiota bacterium | reverse complement strand
ACCATGCCCTGTTCGTCGCCGTAGTAGAGCACGGGTTGTCCGCGGGAGAGCAGGAGCAGGCCGTGACCGAGTTTCACCAGCTCGGCGATCAAGGCGGCCGGGGCGCCGGGATTGTCCTGCTGGAGGAAATACCCGAAGCGGCCGGCGTCGTGGTTGCCGATGAACGTGGTCGTCGCCTGCACGTTGCTGTCGTGATCGGTGTAGTAGTCATCGCGCTGGAAGAGGTCGGTCAGGGCGGCGGCGGGGCCGCCCCGGGAGACGAAATTGCGCGCGGCCACGAAGAAGCCGAAATCCAGCGTGGTATCGAGCGGCATCGAGGTGGAGAACTCGCTGAGGAGCGGGATGTCCAGGGTCTCGTTGGCCACCTCGCCGAACTGGATGAAGCCGGGTTTGCCCGCGGCGCGGGCGGCGGCGCGGATGGCGGGGCCGAAGGCCTGCCAGAACTCGGCGTTCACGTGGCGCGCCGTGTCGATGCGGAAGGCGTCCACGCCGTAGTCGCTCACCCATGAACTGAAGATCTCGATCATGCCGAGCACCACGCGCGGGTGTTCGGTGAAGGTGTCGTCCAGACCAGAGAAATCGCCGTGAACCGAGCTTTCGTCGGTGAACGTGGAGTTGCCGCGGTTGTGGTAGAGGGTCACGTCGTTGAGCCAGGCCGGGTTCTTCACGTTTAGCTCGGCAGCGGGCACGATCGGGCGGTAGGCAAAGCTGGTTTCGGCGGACAAAGCCGGGCGGGCGGTGTCACCGAGGCCGTTGTAGGCGAAGGCGTGTTCCGAGAGCACGTTGCCCGCGGCATCACTGAGGGGATAGTCCTTGGTGTTGCGGTACGCGGTCCGGTAGTCGGGGAAATGGATGACATCCGCCGTGTGGTTCACGATGATGTCCATGCACACCTTGAGGCCGCGGGCGTGCGCCTCACGCACGAAGACGCGGAAGTCTTCGTTGGTGCCGAGGTGCGGGTCGATCTTCAGGAAGTCCGTGACCCAGTAGCCGTGGTAGCCGGCCGAGCCCGATTGCACGGGCTTGTTCTGGAAGGGTGGCGTCACCCAGACGGCAGTGATCCCGAGATTCTTCAGGTAATCCAGTTTGGCGGTCAGCCCCGCGAAATCGCCGCCATGAAAGTAGCCGATGCGCGTCGGGTCGAAGCCATGCTCCTCGGTTCCGCCCGGAAAACCACCGGTATCGTTGTCGGTGCGGCCGTTGGCGAACCGGTCGGTGAGCACGAAATACAGGGTTTGGCCCGCTCCCGGGTGGGTGAAACGAGGGACGACCACCGGCTCGGCGACCAACCGGACGAGCCATCCGAGGGAGAGAAAGACCAACCAGAGGGTCGAACGAACAGCTTTAGGGGTAGACATCCTACGGGTCAGGCTGGAGCGAAGGCCGGAGCGGTCAAACGGACCACGGGTGAAAATTCCTGCATGAACCGGATTATTCTTAGGTCCGGGCGCGGTGCCGTGGTGGCCACCGGGTGCACGAACCGGGGAAAAACGGAGCCCGGGATGCTTTTTTCACTCTGAAATGCCCTTCCGGGCGGGGGCGATGCAGGTAAGCGGAGTCGACTCCGGTGGCTGCACGGACCTAAGAATTGTCCGGGTCATCTCGGTTTTTTGGGACCAATGCGGTTCGAGATAATCCCATCGGTGGGATTGCTTGGACATAAGCAAAGGCCGTTACCCCGGCCGATTTGTTACCACCCAACACACTCCATCCCGACCATGCATACACCTGATACCCTACGCATCCAGACGCGCCAGTTCCTCTCCCGAGGACTGGTTGCCGGCCTGCTGCTGGCGAGCCCCGCCACCATGCTGCTGGCCCAATCCCCTACCCCAACGAACCCGGATCCCAACAAGAAGTCCGAGGTCGTGGTGCTTGATACTTTCACGGTCACCGCCGGTTTTGCCGGCAGTCTCGCCGCCGCCGCCGAAATGAAGCAGACCTCCCCCGTCATCAGCGAGGTGATCGCGGCGGAGGACATCGGCAAGCTGCCCGATATCAGCATCGCCGACTCCCTCACCCGCCTCAGTGGCCTGACGACGCAGCGCCTGAATGGTCGCGCGCAAGCCATCGTGATCCGCGGCATGAACGGCGATTTCAGCACCGGTTTGCTGAACGGCCGCCAGCAGGTCAGCACCAGTTCAGGTCGTGCGGTCGAGTTCGACCAATACCCCGCCGAATTGCTGAGCAGCGTCGTCGTCTACAAGACCACTGAAGCCACGCTGGTAGGCCAGGGTCTGGCCGGCACCGTCGATCTGCGGACCGTCCGCCCGTTGTCCCTGAGCGGCCGGCAGGTGGCGGCCAACCTCTTCTATGAGTGGACGGCCATGAAGCCTGACAACGCCGGGGCCAACCGCGGCGGCTCCCGCGGGACGCTTTCCTACGTCGACCAGCTCGACGACGGCAAGGTGGGCATCGCCATCGGCGTGTCCGTCTCGGACCGTCCCGGCCAGGGCGAACAGTTCAACGCCTGGGGTTACGACAACACCTCCTCCGGCGCGCTGCTGGGCGGGGCCAAGCCCTTCGTCCGCACGAGCCAGATCAAGCGCAACGGCACCATGGCCACGCTCGAGTTCGCGCCGGGCGACAACGTCCATTCGACCGTGGATCTCTTCTATTCGAAATTCCAGGAGACCCAGCTGCTCCGCGGCATCGAGATGCCACTCAGTCCGAACTGGGGCACCTACACCACCCTGCAGCCGGGCTTCACCGCCGTGAGCGGCCTGATCACCAAGGCCACCCTCTCGAACTTCTTCGGCGTCGTGCGCAACGACTTCGTGAAGCGGGACGACAACCTGTTCTCCGGGGCGTGGAACCTCTCCTTCGGCAACGAGAAGGATTGGAAGACGGACTTCGACGCGAGCTACTCCCACGTGAAGCGCACTGACTTCGTGCTGGAGACCTACTCGGGCTACGGCGTGAACGGCGTCGGCACGCCCGACACGATCGGGTACACGCTTTCTCCCGACGGCAAGGCGGGCGCGGTGTTCACCCATGTGCTGGACTATTCCAAGGGTTCCCTGATGCGCCTCGGCATGCCGCAGGGTTGGGGCACTTCCAGCGACCGTCCCTCCGGCCAGCACGGTTTTCTCAAGGGCCCGATCGCGGAGGACGAGATCGCCCAATACAAGCTTGGCACGCAGAAGGAGCTGAACGGTATCTTCACGCGATTCCATGCCGGCGTCGTTTTCAACAGCCGGACCAAGAGCGAGACGGAATCGGGCCCGAACGGCCAGGAGGGTTACTTCCTCCAGCTCAAGAACGGTGCCTCCAGCGCGCCCATGCCGACGAGCGTGGGTCTGACGGATCTCAGCTTCATCGGCATGGGCAAGATGTACAGCTATGATCCGCTGGCGCTCTACAACAGCGGATTCTACGACAAGATCGCCAACAACGATCCGTCCAAGCGCGCGAACAATTTCGACGTGACCGAAGATGTCTGGACCGGCTACGTGAAGTTGGACCTCGCGCACAAGCTGGGTAACATCCCGGTCAAGGGCAGCATCGGCACGCAAGTGATCTACACCAAGCAGGAGAGCAGCGGTACCTCGGTTTCCAACAACAACGGTTCCCTGACCACCCAGGTGAAGGCCACGCACAGCTACACCGACTTCGTCCCCACACTGAACCTGAACTTCGAGCTGAACGCCCGCGAGGTGCTGCGTCTGAGTGTGGCCCGCCAGCTGGCCCGCCAGCCGATGAACGACATGCGCGCCGGCAGCAACTACGGCTTTGATTCAAGCAAGGCCGGCTCCACCGATCCGCTGAACAGCCCGTGGTCGGCCAGCGGCGGCAACCCGAAGCTCGAGCCGTGGCGCTCCAACTCCATCGACCTCTCCTTCGAGCACTACTTCAAGGACAACATGGGCTATTGGTCGGTCGCGGCCTTCACCAAGCAGCTGGTTTCCTACACCTACAACCAGAAGACCCTGGTGAACTTCACGGGCTTCCCGAGCGGTTCCACCTCCACCCCCGTCATCTTCACGGGCTACAACGAGGTGCCCCAGAACGGTCAGGGCGGACATGTCCGTGGTCTGGAATTCACGCTCTCCCTGCCGGGCGAAAAAATCTCCCCCGTGCTGAAGGGCTTCGGTTTCGTGGGCAGCGCGTCCTTCTTCAAGAGCTCCATCCAGCCGGATCTGGGCAATCCCGCCACCCCGCTGGTCGGCCTCTCGGACAAGGTGCGCAGCGCGACGTTCTACTATGAGCGCAAGGGCTTCTCGGCCCGCATCAGCGGACGCTACCGTTCCGAGTATCGCGGTGACATCGCCACCTTCGGTCCGCGCGGCGCCGTCTACCGGAACCTCCAGCCCGAGACGGTCTATGATGCCCAGGTCAGCTACACCTTCCCGAAACAGGGTCGCCTCAAGGGGCTCACCCTCATCGGGCAGGTTTACAATATGACCAACGAGCCGCTCGTCGCCACCTCGGGCGCGGACGTCCGCTACATCCAGGACTACCAGAAATACGGTGCGTCGTACTCCGTCGGCGCTTCGTACAAATTCTAAACCGGCCCGCATCCGTTGCCTCTCCCTGCGGCCACCAGTCCAACCCTGGTGGCCGCTTTTTCTCCTTCCTTCCTACTGACAAACTTCGGGTGGTCTGGTCAGAATGACTGACCGGGTGCATCCGGGCCCGACCCTGTCCATGGATACTCCTCCTTCCTCCTGGCTGACCACCCGCAGTGCGGGCGTGCTCGCGCACGTGTCCTCGCTGCCCGGCGACTATGGGATCGGCAACGTGGGTGCCGGCGCCCGCGCCTTCGTGGATTTTCTCGCCGGCGCCGGGGTGCGCTACTGGCAGATCTGCCCGATCGGCCCCACGGGTTTCGGTGACTCGCCCTACCAATTGTTCTCCGCCAGTGCGGGCAACCCGTATTTCATCGACCTCGGCGAACTCGCCGCCGCCGGTCTGCTCACCGAGGCCGAGATCGCGCCGCTTCGCCGCCTGCCCACGGGCAAGGTCGACTACGGCTGGCTCTACGGGGATTTCTGGCGCGTGCTCGCGCTCGCCGCCGACCGCTTTGCGGACCAGGGCGCCAAATCGCTGGAGGGGTTCGGCTCTTTCCCGGCCTTCGGGCGCGCTCATGCCGACTGGCTCGAACCATACGCCGACTTCATGGCGTTGAAGGCGCACTTCGGCGGCTGGGCCTGGCCGAGCTGGCCCGAAGCCTTCAGCCGGTGGACGCCCCGCCTGCACCGGGAGCTCCCCGTGTCGGTCCGGCGCGAGTCCAAACGCCACGTCTTCTATCAATATGTCTTCTTCGGCCAGTGGCAGCGTCTGCGGGATTACGCCCGCGGGCGCGGCGTCGGCATCATCGGGGACGTGCCGATCTTTGTGGCGCTGGACAGCGCCGATACCTGGCGCAACCGCGCCGTCTTCCGGCTCGACGACAAGGGCCGGCCGCTCGCTGTAGCCGGCGTGCCGCCCGATTATTTTTCCGCCCTCGGTCAGTTGTGGGGCAACCCGCTCTATGACTGGGAGCATCTGCGCCGCACCGGCTACGCCTGGTGGCTGGACCGGCTGCGCGCGGCCTTTGCCCTCTACGACGTGGTGCGCCTCGATCACTTCCGCGGTTTCGACACGTTCTGGGAAATCCCCGCCGACGCGCCCGATGCCCGCACCGGCCGCTGGTGCCCCGGCCCGGGTCTGGCCTTCTTCCAGGCCGTGCGCGCCGCCCTGCCGGAGGCGCGCATCATCGCCGAGGATCTGGGCTACATCGGCCCCGATGTGGTCAACCTCCGCCGGCAGGCCGGACTGCCCGGCATGAAGGTCCTGCAGTTTGCGTACGGCCACGATGCCAACAACGCCAACCTGCCGCACTACTATCCGCCGGACAGCATCGCCTACACCGGCACCCACGACAACCTCACCGCCCGCGGCTGGCTCGAGTCGCTGCAGCCCCCTTACGAGGCGAAGATCGCCGAGTATTTCGGTCTCGATGGCTCAAAATCCGCCTGGCCGGTCATCCGGGCCGCTTTGGCGACCGTTTCCCGGCTCGCGGTCATCCCGGTGCAGGACCTGCTGGACCTGCCCGCGACCGCGACGTTGAACCGCCCGGGTACCACCGAGGGCAACTGGCAGTGGCGGTTCACCGCCGGACAGCTGGCCGCGCTCGGTCGCGACAAGACCGCCATCCTCCGGCACTGGATCGATCTCTATGATCGCGCCGGGTTGCGTCCGGTGAAGGATTTCAGCGAACCGCCCGAAACTCCCGAGCCCAAAGCGAAGGCCCGCCAACGCGCCGTTCGGAAGGCCTCCTTGCGAGCGAAGTGAGCCCGACCCCTTGACCCCATGAGTGAACGCAAACCCCTTTCCCTTCCGGCGATCTGGAACATGAGCTTCGGCTTCCTCGGCATCCAGTTTGGCTGGGGCCTGCAGATGGCGAACATGAGCCCGATCTACAAATACCTCGGCGCCGCGGATGACCAGATTGCGCGCCTGTGGCTCGCGGCACCGCTCACCGGTCTGCTCGTGCAACCCATCATCGGCGCGATGAGCGACCGCACCTGGGGGCCGCTGGGCCGGCGGCGCCCTTATTTCCTGGTCGGGGCGATCCTCAGTTCCCTCGCGCTCGTGCTCATGCCCAACTCCGGCCTCCTGGCCGACTGGCTGTTGCCGCACTGGCCGAAATTCTACATGGCGGCGCTGCTGTTGTGGGTGCTCGACGCGTCCATCAACGTCTCGATGGAGCCCTTCCGCGCCTTCGTGGCCGACAAGCTCCCGGAGCGGCAACGCGGCATGGGTTTCGCGATGCAGAGCTTCTTCATCGGCGTCGGGGCCGTGGTCGCGGGCATGCTGCCCTACATCCTGCGCAACTGGTTTGGCGTGAGCAGCGAGGCCGACGGCGCGAACGCGCTGCCGACCAACGTCAAGATCTCCTTCTATGTCGGCGCCATCGCCTTTTTCGGCGCCGTGCTCTGGACCGTGGTTTCCACCAAGGAGGATCCGCCGGAAGACATGGAGGCGTTTCGGCGCCAGAAATCCGCGACCGGCGGCTTCGGTCCCCTGGTGCGCGAGATCCTGGATGCGCTGGCGCACATGCCCGGACTCATGCGGCGCCTGGCCGTCGTCCAGTTCTTCACCTGGCTCGGCCTCTTCTGCATGTGGCTGCACTTCTCCAACGCGGTGCCGGTCCTCTTCGGCAGCAGCAACCCCGCGTCCGAGCTCTTCAAGCGCGGGGCGGAATGGGCCGGCGTGTGCTACGCGGTGAAGGACGCGGTCACCTTCCTCGCGGCATTCGGGCTGATGGCCCTCGCGGGCAAGTATTCCCGCCGTCATATCCACGGCGTGTGCCTCGCCCTCGGTGGCCTCGGTCTGCTTGTCGTCGGTTTCATTCATGGGGAGGAACAGAAGTATCTCCTGCTCGGGGCGCTGGCGCTCGGAGGCGTCGCGTGGGCCTCGATCCTCTCCATGCCCTACGCGATGCTGGCCGGGGCGCTGCCCGCGGGTCGCATCGGGGTGTTCATGGGCATCTTCAATTTCTTTATCGTGCTGCCCGAGATCCTCGCCGCGCTCTTCTTCGGCCAGCTGGTGCAGACTTACCTGCACGGCAATCTCGTCCATGCCGTCATGGCGGGCGGGGTTTGCCTGCTGATCGCCGCCGCCCTCACGGTGTTGTGGGTGCGTGAACCGGTTGCGACCGCCGGCGAGCCGGCGTGAGATTTTCGCCCCACCCTGCCTTTCCCGGACCATGAAAATGCTGCTGACCCTTCTGTTCAGTCTGTGTCTTACCCTCGCCCCGGGTCTCTGGGCGGCGCCCGCGCCCGAGCGCGAAAAGGCGTGGCCCAGCGCGCATCTCACCGCCCGCGGTCTGCCCGACTGGGCCCGCGGCAGCACGATCTACGAGATCAACGTGCGGCAATTCTCCGCCAGCGGCCGGTTCTCCGCCGTCACGGCGGCGCTCCCGCGGCTCAAGGTCCTCGGGGTCGACATCCTCTGGCTCATGCCGATCCACCCGATCGGCGAACTCCACCGCAAGGGCTCGCTGGGCAGCTACTACGCCGCGAAGGACTACCTCGCCGTCAACCCGGAGTTCGGATCCGAGCAGGACCTCCGCGATCTGATTACGGCTGCGCACGCCCAGGGCCAGCGCGTCATCCTCGACTGGGTGCCCAACCATGTCTCACCCGACAATCCGCTGACCCGGACCCATCCCGAATTCTTCTGGCGTGATGACAAGGGCAACCTCACGCCCCCGCACGGCACGGACTGGACCGACGTTGTCCAGTTCGACTTCGCGGCTCCCGGGTTGGTCGAGTATCAGGCCGGGGTCCTCCTGCACTGGATCAGGAACTTTGGGGTCGACGGTTTCCGCTGCGACGTCGCCTGGGGACTGCCCACCCCGTTCTGGAACGAGGTCGTGCAACGCGTGCGCGCCGTGAAGCCCGACGCGTTCTTCCTCGCCGAGGCCGAGCTGCCGCAACATCAGGTCGCCGCCTTCAACCTTTCCTACGGTTTCGATCTGCACCACGTGATGAATGAAATCGCCCAGGGCAAGAGATCCGCTTCCGGGATCGATGAGGCCTACGCGAAGATCCGGGCGCGTTTTCCGCGCGGCAGCGCGCTGATGGTCTTCACCAGCAGCCACGACGAGAACAGCTGGGCCGGCACGGAGTTCGAGCGCATGGGTGAAGGCTATGCGCCGTTCGCCGTCCTGACCTTCCTCCTCGACGGCGT
>JBDKHE010000136.1:0-22984 GCA_039797805.1 Verrucomicrobiota bacterium | reverse complement strand
CTTCTTTTCCTACTCTTAACCCTACTCCCTTCTTCGCCCATCCTCCCGCCTGTTCTGCATGCGCCTCTCCCTGACCAACCTTCTCGCCGTTCTCAGCCTCAGCCTGCTATCCCCCGGCATTTGCCCGGCGGCAACGACCGCTAAGCGCCCCTTCTCCCACCACGATTTCGAAGCCTGGCGCTCCCTCTCGAATCAGGTCATCACCCGCGACGGCCGCTATTTGGCCTACGCGTACATGCCCCTCGAAGGTGATGGCGACGTGATCGTGCGGGACCTGACCACCAACACCGACCGCCGCGTGCCCGTCGGGGCGCTGCCGCCGCAACCGCTGTCCGGCTCGGACGCCGATCCTGAAAGACACACCCCGCGCCGCTCGGTCACCCTCGCGGTCACCAGCGACAGCCGTTTCGCCCTCGCCACGATCTTCCCCGCCCGGGCCGACACCGCTGCCGCCAAGGCCGCCGGCGCCAAACCCGATGCCCTGCCCACCGAGGGCCTCGCCGTCATCGGCCTCGCTTCCGGTGAAACCCTGCGGCTGACCGGCGTGAAGAATTTCCAAATCCCGGCCAACGGTGGCGCTTGGGTGGCCTACCTCAAAATCGCCCCCGCCGGCAAGCCCGGCGCCGACCTCGTGCTGCGCGATCTCGCGACGGCCAACGAGCGGGTGTTCGCCAATGTCACCGACTATGCCTGGGCCCGCGACGGCTGCACCTTGGTCTACACCGTTTCCGCCGCCGACGAGTCCGCCAACGGCATCTACGCTGTCACGCCCGGCAATCCCGCGGCTCCTCTCGCCCTCGCCCAGGGTGCGGGCCGCTACCTGCGCTTCACTTGGGATCGCGACCAAACCCAGGCCGCCTTCCTCAGCGACCGCGCCGATCCCGTCGCCAAGCCTGCCCGCCTGGCCCTATACCACTGGCGCCGCGGCCCGACCGCGGCCGCGGCTGTCTTGGCCGGTGATTCACCCGATATTCCCGCCGGTTCCGCCCTGAGCGGCGACGCCGCGCCCGCCTTCTCCGCCGACGGCAAAAACATCTTTGTCTCCACCGCACCGCTCCCGCCGCCCGTCGATCCCCGTCTCGCCACATTGCCCGAGGAGGAAAAGGTCTCCGCCGATCTCTGGCGCTGGAACGACGACGTCATCCAGCCGCTCCAGAAAGTGCGCGCCGAGAAGGAACGCCGCCGCGCCTACGTCGGCATCTTCGACCTCGCCACCCGCCACTTTCGCCAACTGGCCGACCCGGCCCTGCCCGCCCTCACGTTCACCGACGACGCCTCCCTCGCCTTCGGTCTCGACGACCGGCCTTACCGGAAACGCTTCGACTACGACGGCCTTTACCAGGACCTCTACGTAGTCAATACCGCCACCGGCTCCCGGCGCCTGATCGCCCGCGAACTTGGCGAAAAGGCCGGGGTCCGCTGGTCGCCCGACAACCGCTGGCTCGCCTGGTACGCCGACCGCCAGTGGTTTGCCGCCGATGGCCGCGACGATTCCGTCCACCCCCTGAGCAAGAGTCTGCCTTACCCGATGTACGACGAGCGGGCCGACATGCCCGAAATGCCCGGCGCCCACGGCACCGCCGGCTGGACCAGCGACGGCGCTTCGTTCCTCCTCTACGATCGCTACGACCTCTGGCAGGTGTTCCCCGACGGCCGGCCCGCCGTCAACCTGACCGGCGGCTTCGGACGGAAAACCGGCATCCAGCTCCGCCTGCAACGCACCGAGGCCGTCGAGCCGGGCGACGAGAAACCCGGCATCGCGCTGAACCAACCGTTGATTTTCCGCGGCGAGAACGAAGCCACCCGCGCCACCGGTTTCTATCGGTTCAACCCGGGCTCTGCCGCGGCGCCCGAGCGCCTGCTCTGGGCCGACCGGGACTACCGCTACGCCGGCCGCGCCCTGGCGGCCGACACCTTGCTTCTCATCGGCCAGCGCTTTGATGAGTATCCCGATTTCCTCGCAACCAATCAGAATTTCGAGGCCCCGCGCAAAGTTTCCATCGGCGGCGAGCAACTGGCTCCCTTCGCCTGGGGCACCGCCGAGTTGATCAACTACCGCAACACCGACGGCGTGGAACTCTCCGGCATGCTCTGCAAGCCCGCCCACTTCGACCCGCAGAAGAAATACCCGATGGTCGTCTATATCTACGAGCGGCTGTCGCTCAACGTGAACCGCTTCTTCACCCCGGCGCCCCTCGCGGTCATCGATCCTTCGTTCTACACGAGCAACGGCTACGTCGTGCTGATGCCCGACATCGTCTACACGACCGGCCACCCCGGCCAGAGCGCCTTCCGTTGCGTGATGCCCGCCGTCGACGCCGTGCTCCGTCTCGGCTTCGTCGACGAAAACGCGCTCGGCCTCGAGGGCCACTCCTGGGGCGGCTACGAGACCGCCTACATCATCACGCAGACGAACCGCTTCCGCGCCGCCGAGGCCGGCGCCATCGTCAGCAACATGGTCAGCGCCAACGGCGCGATCGGTGACAGCTCCGGCCGGTCCCGCCAGTTCAAATACGAGAAGAACCAGAGCCGCCTCGGCGCCAGCATCGCCGACGCCCCGCTCCTTTACCTCGAGAATTCCCCCGTCTTCTATGCCCGGCAGGTCAACACGCCCCTGCTGATCCTCCACAACGACCACGACGACATCGTGCCCTGGCCGCAGGCCGTCGAGTACTTCCTCGCCCTGCGCCGCGAGGGCAAGGAGGTCTACCTGATCAATTACAACCATGACTTCCACAGCCCGCGCCGCCGCGCCGCGTCCAAGGACTTCGCCCGCCGCATGCACCAGTTTTTCGACCACTTCCTCAAGGGCGCTCCGGCCCCCGACTGGATGACCAACGGCATCCCCTACCTCGACCGCGACGCCGAGAAACTCCGTTTCCGCGACACCCCCTGATTCAACCAACCGATTTCCCATGCGACACCTCCGATTCCTCCTTGCTTCCCTCCTCCTGCTGCCCCTCGTGGCGCTCGCCGCCACCTCGCCTTTCGAGGGCCGGTGGAAACTCGACCGCGAACGCAGCACCGCGCTCGACGGCTGGCACGAATGGACCCTCGAGGTCCGCGTCAACGGCAGTCAGGTCGCCCTCCAGCACGACATGAAGTGGGGCAAGACCGAACTCTCCGCCACCAACACCGTCGACACCGCGAAAGCCGTTGCCCTGCCCGACTTCTTCCGCGTCGAGCAGCGGCACATGGCGATCTATCCCGCCAAGGGCAAATCCACCCCTGTCCGCGCCTCCTGGCTCGACGCCGGCCGCACCCTGCGCGTCGAGGCCGACGTGCCGCTCGAGATCTCCCAGGCCGAGACCGTGATGCGCCTTTATTCCGAATACCGGCTGGTCGAGGGCGACCGCGAACTCCTCCTGATCGAGCTCCACAGCTCGCGCCCGCGTCCGCTCGTCTACCGTTTCACCAAAATCACCGCGGAGAAATAAACCATGCGCTCCCCCCTCTTCCTCCTGCTCGTCCTTTCGCTGGGTCTCACGCCCCTCGGCCACGCCGCCGCTGCGGCGCGGACGGGTGCCTTCATGCACTTCGACGGCGACTGGCGCGTGGCCGGCGGCCTGCCCGAGAAAGCCCTGCTCATCAGCCTCCAGGGCCTCGCCAACCGCACGGCGCCCCAGCTCTACATCATCCACCCGCCCGATTTCCAATGGGAGATCACCGCGCCGCTGTTCGAGTTCTACCAGCGCAAGCACGGCGTCCAGTTCACCGAACTCAAGACCGCCGACGAGGCCCTGACCCGCTTTGCCGCCAGCGCCAAGGGCTATGTCATCTGGGATCCCGCCGTCGGCGCGTCCCTGAACGTCGCCTTCACCATCGCCGGCCTGGAGGACGTTGTCGTCGTCACTCCGGCCCTCGTGCCCCTGGTCGAAAAGCACGGCCTGAAGAAATTTGAGGATCTCACCGGGCGCTACACCGGCCAGACCGACGCCCAGATCTACACCGACGCCGTCAACCGCTACTGGGCCCGCTGCACGCACGATGCGATCATGCTGATGGGCGGACACCGCGGCGCCGTGCGCCAGCCGGCGATGGCCGACTGGGGCATCCGCCAGAAAATGTTCTTCCACGACCTCTCCGCCAACCCGGTGCACGCCGAGGAACTCGCCTTGGAAAAGCGCCTGTTCTCCGAGCTGAAACCCGGCTCGATCGTCTTCGGCTGGCACGCCTACGGCAAGGACACCGAGGAGCAGCACACCACGCTCCTCTCCAGCTACGGCCTCAAGATGGAAGGCCTGCACAACCTCCCCAACCTGAGCTTCAACTGCCAGTTCACCTTCACGCCGGGCTTCAAGTTCACCAACAACCACCATGTCGCCCTCGACGCCAAACTGACGGCCGAGCCGAAGGTTTACCTCTCCTTCGTGCAGTCCGACAGCATCGGCATTGGCGTCTGGACCAAGCCCGGCCGCGGCAAGCTCCCCTTCGCCTGGCAGGTGACGATGAACTGGACCAAGTTCTCCCCCGCCGCGCTCGAGTACTTCCACGAGAGCGCCACGCCCAACGACTATTTCATCGGCGGCCTCAGCGGCCCGGGCTACATGTACCCCAACCACATTCCCGCCGACCGCTTCCCGCTCCTCATGAAGGAAGCCCGCGAAATGATGGCGACGCTCGACGAGCACGTCATGGAGATCATGGACAACTCCGCCGCCGACGGCAACGTGGGCAACACGGACCTCACCAAGGAAACGGTGGACCGTTACTACGCCGCCTTCCCGGATGTCATCGGCTTCATCAACGGCTACGGTCCCTCCCGCACCCGCGACCTGCGCGACACCCGTCCGATGCTTTCCTACGACTACTACATCGACCCGCGCCGTCCTCGCGAGGAGGTCGCCGCCGACCTGAACGAGCTCATCGCCCTCAACGCCACGCGCCCGTACTTCCTGCTGGTCCACGTCCGCGAATCCAACGACGTCAACAGCCTCGTCGAAATCGTGAAACAGCTCAGCGGCCCCACCGAGGTCGTCCCGATCGACGTCTTCCTCAAGCTCGCCGCCAGCAAAAAGACCTACACGACCCGCTATCAGGATCCCGACGAGCCCAAGCACTTCAAGGGCTACAAATAGGCCTAACGCCAAATCTCAAAAGTCCAAATCCCAAACGCCAAATCCTAGACCCAATTTCCCAAATGCGTATCTGACCAAATCACACCAACCCACCCCGGCGCAGAGCGCCACCCCTCTTCCTAGAGGGGAACTACGATCCAAACGACCGATGCTCCCTCTATAATCCTCGCATCCAAAGTCCCCTCTATCAAGAGGGGCTTGTCGGGCCATAGCCTCGGCGACGGCCGATGCCCGCCAGGGCGGGGTGTGTCGCCGAAATTCCAAATCTCACTTCCCCAAATCCCAGACCCGAGATCCCAGACCCCAATTCCCAGACCCTAGACCCATTCTCCAAATCTGGCTCCTCGCTCCCTGCTCCCTTCTCCCTGCTCCCTCCCCCCAACTCCCATGCAAACTCCCTCCCGCCGCACCTTCCTGAAGAGCTCCGCCGTCCTCGCCGCTTCCCTGCCCTTTGCCCGTTTGCCGCTCGGGGCGGCGGAGCCTGCCACCGGACAACCCGCTCCGGTCCCGAGCGGCTCCCGTGGGCTGCTTTTCGATCCGTCGGACCTGCCCCGCATCCGCGCCAATCTCGAATTGCCGCGCTGCGCCGAGATGCGGACCACGTTGCAGAACGTCGACTTTGCGGCGGAGACCAAGTTCCTGCGGGAGGAACTGCGGCTGAACAACCACGTGGCCGACTTCATGCGGGTCTGGAAAACAGTCCAGAACAGTGCGTTTGCCTACACGGTGTGGGGCGACCGGCAGCACCTGGAACTCACGCTCCTCGCCTTGGCCCGCATGTGCGACTACACCCGCTGGGACTATTTCCTGGAAGGCGGCAAGGACACCATCGGCCTGCAACGCGCCCCTGAGTCCACCATCGCCGCCGTCTACGCCCTCGACTGGCTGGGCGCGGCCGTGCCCGCCGATCTGGTGAAACGCGTCGAAAGCAAGATTGTGACCGAGGGCGCGCCAGCCTGCTATCGCACGCTTTACGGCCTGAAGTACCCAGACCGCGTGAAGGGCTGGGGCTTTGATCCGGAGGACGACTACCCGCAGGCCTACCGCGTGAGCCTCGCGCGCTGGCCGCTCATCCTCAACGCCACCAACCTCAAGATCATCCCCACCTGCGGTCTCGGTCTCGCCGCCCTCTGGTTCCACGGTCGCCACCCCGACGCGGCGAAATGGTTGCAACTCTCCCGCCAAAGCGCGCAGGCCTTCGCCACGATGTACGGCAGCGACGGTTCCTACGACGAAGGCGTGGGCTACTGGGGCTACACGACCTCCCATCTTGCGATGATCGCCGAGGGCATTTACCGGCGTCTCGGGATCGATGATCGCAAGCTCATCAACTACCCCGGCACGATCCGCTACGCCCTCGCCATGGCCATGCCCTGCGGCGGCGGCAAGATCGCGGACCCCAAACTCAACACCACCTACAACGCCACGCCGAAGGGCAACTACGATCCTGCCCAGGACGTCGTCAACTTCTGCGACGCCGGCGTCGGCATGGATGTCTCCGTCGCCGGCTGGGTCGGCGCTTCCGCCAACGACCCGCTCTCCAGCTACGTGGCCAGCCACATCGGCTCGATCCGCCTGCTGCAAGGCGTCGTCTGGTATCGCCCCGACGCCCTCCAGCAGCCCCCCACGGCTGCCGAGCAGGACGTCCGCCTCAGCAACGACTGGGTCATCTCCCGCACCGGCTGGGCACCGGCGGACACCGTCGTCGCCTTCCGCAGCGGCGGTCCGGCCAACCACGAACACGCCGACCGCAACAGCGTCATCTTGAAGGCCCATGGCGAACGCCTCTTCCACGACCCGTTCCGTGCCGGTTATTCCTTCACCACGCCGCAATGGCTCCTGCGCCTCACGGAGGCCCACACCGCCGTTCTCATCAACGGGAAGGGCCACCAATACCACAACGGCTCCGAAGGCACCAACGCGTCCTGGGCCGAGGCCCGCGTCACCGACTACCGCACCGGCAACGGCTGGATGACCGTCACCAGTGACGCGACCGACGCCTACGCGCTTGTCTTGCCGGACACTACGCTGGTCACCCGCACCCTCGTCTTCCTCAAGCCCGACGTCCTGCTCATCCTCGATCGCGTGCAACTGAAGTCCGCCGCCCCGGTGCAGGTGCGTTTCCAGGTCTTCAACGACGATGGCAAGGGCCGGCCCACCGCCAGCGGACAATCCTTCGCCATCGAACGGCCCCTCGCTTCCGTCCGCGGCACCCTTGCCGCCACCGGCAAGGTCTCCGCCTCGACCGGCCGCCTGGACCTGCCCGAAAGCGTAGGCGTGTTCCCCTTCGTCGAGGCCGTCTCCGCCAGCGCGACCGCGCACGAGTTGCTGGCCGCCTGCACCACCGCCTCCGCCGGCGATCCTCACGGCACCCTCACAGTCACCCGCGAAGGCGCCGCCTGGCGCGTGACCGGCACCCACGCCGGACAGAAAGTGAACGTCACCATCCGAACCACCGAAAACGTCCCCACCATCACGATCAGCTGATTGGACGTCATGGCCTCACCACACACCCCGTCGCTCCGCGCCACCCGCGCTCACGCGAGTTGAAGTCAGAAGTTTAAGTTTAAGACTTCAGACCCGCAACAGACTACAAAAATCCTTCATCTCAAGCTTTCGAGTTAAACGGGGCCTCGGAGCTCATGTTTCCGGTCTCTTCAACTTAAACTTACGACTTAAACGAGGCCTCTGGCCTCTGGCTCCTCGCTCCCTTCTCCCCGCTCCTCTCTCCCGCCCTCCCCCATGCCGCAATTCAACCACGTCAACAGCGCCGACTACGCCCTGATCGCGCTCTATTTCGGCATCGTGATCTTTGTCGGCTGGTATTCGTCCCGTAAGAACCAGAATACCGACGACTACTTCAAGGGCGGCGGAAAGATTCCCTGGTTCCTCGCCGGTGTGTCCAACTGGGTCTCTGGCTTTTCGGCCTTCATGTTCGTGGCCGCCGCCGGTTTCACCTACCGTTACGGCCTAGGCGCGGTCGTCGTCTTCACCTCGGCCACCTGGGCCTACCTCGTCGGCGCCTTCTACTTCGCCTCCCGCTGGCGCCGGGCGCGCATCAACTCCCCGCTCGAGTTCCTCACGCGCCGCTACTCTTCCTCGACAACCTACTTCTACTCGGTGACCGCGGTCGTGCCGCAGATCGTGCTCATCGGCCAGGGCCTGTACATATTGTGCATCTTCGTCGCCACCGCCCTGGGTTTCGCCAGCGAGCAACATGTCGTGCTCGGCTACACCCTGAGCGGTCTGGAACTCACGATGATCGTCGTCGGTATCGTCATGATCGTCTACACGGTCATCGGCGGTCTCTGGGCCGCGGTGCTGAGCGACGCCGTGCAGGGCGTCATCATCCTCGTGACCACGGTCATTATCATGCCCGTGACCTTCCGCCATCTGGGCGGCGGCGAGGGCATCGCCGCCGGCTTCTCCCGGCTCTGGCACGAAGCGCCGGCCGGCTATTTCGGACTCAACGGACAACCCGGCCAGCCGCTCTTTCTTCTCTGCTACGGCATCAACGTCCTGCTCGGCTACAACGTCGCCTGGTGGCAGGTCCAACGCTACCAGAGCGTGCCGGACGAACGCAGTGCCCGCAAGATGGCCCTGCTCTGCGCCGGCTTGTCGTTCGTCGGTCCGCTGCTGTGGATTCTCCCCATGATGGGAGCCCGCGTCCTGTTTCCCAACATCGCAGAGATCTGGCCGCAGTTCGCTGCGCCGGAGGAGGCCTCGTTCGTCAGCCTCGCCCTCCTGCTCCTGCCGCACGGCATGATCGGTTTCGTCGTCGCCGCGATTCTCTCCGCCACGCTCGGGCAGGCCAGCGACGGCTTCAACTGGCTCGCCGCCACCACCACCCGCGACATCTACGTGCCGCTGCGCAAGCGCATCGGCCTGCCCCTCGCGTCGGAAAACCACCAGATGCGCGTCGCCCAGCTTACCATGCTGGTCATCGGGGTGCTCGGCATCGTCGCGGCGCTCTACATCGCCAAGACGGGCGGGGCCTTCAACTTCGGCCTGAAATACTACTCACTCACCGCTCCCGGCTTCATGATGCCCGTGCTCCTCGGCATGATCTACCGCAAGACACCCTGGTGGTCCGGCATGGCCGCCAGCATCGCCGCCTTCGTCGCCGCCTTCGGCCTGCTCGCCCTCGACGCCTTTCCGGACCACGCTTACGAGCGCAACATCCTCAGCGCGACCATCGTCTCCACCGCCGTGTTCTTCTTTTCCGCTCTCTTCTACCGCGCCGAGGATCCCCGCAGCGCCGAGTGCCGGCGCTTCGACGCCGATCTCCGCACGCCCGTCCCGGTGGACCCCAACGTCCCGATCGGCGGCCTGCGCGATTACCAGATGTTGTCCGTCGTGAGCGTGCTCCTCGGCGTCGTCCTGTGCGCCTGTGTGGCCCTCCCCTCCTCCGCCCTTGCCCCTCCCGCCATCAACCTTGTCGCCGGCGGCCTCCTCTTCGTCATCGGCGCCCTCCTCTGGCGCGCCTCGCGTCCGGCAAAGGCCAAGGCGGATTTAACCACTAATGTTCACTAAAAGACACTAATGAAGGATTCAGTTTTTGAAAACCATCAGCTGAATTTAATGAGTGATTCCTTAGTGTGGATTAGTGGTTAACCTTCCTTGATCCCTGTCTTCCGTGGCTAAATAACCCATGCGCCTTCCCGCCCGGCTCTATCGCCAGTTCGACGCCGACCCCGCCCTCCCGGTGCCGGCCGCGGCATATGGCGGCTGGCACACCGTCGAGACCGAGCTGGCCCCGAACCACACCGCCCTGGTGGTCATGCACGCGTGGGCGACCGGCGGGCCCGCCGACTTCCCCGGCTGGCGTCGGGCGGTGGAATACATGCCGCGAGCTGAGCAGATCCTCGCCGGGGTCTTCCCTCCCCTGCTCGCCGCCGTGCGGCAGTCTCCCCTGCCGGTCTTCCACGTGGTGGGTGGCGGCAAGGACTACTACTCCCATCTCCCGGGCTACCGCCGCGCCGTGCAGCTCGCCAGCCAGTCCCCCCTCATCAAGCCGGTGGCCCGCGATCCGGTCTATGGCCACCTGCAATCCCTCCGCACCGGCGTGGCCTTTCCCGGCCGACATAACACCGCCGACATCGCCGCGGGATTCGCCCAGCTCGACTTCGCACCCACCGCCCGGCCGGTTGACGAGGAAGGCGTCGCCGAAAACGGTGACCAGCTCGCCGCCCTCTGTCGCGCCCATGGCATCAACCACCTGATCTACGTCGGCTTCGCCATCAACTGGTGCCTGCTCATGTCGCCGGGCGGCATGGTCGACATGGCCCGCCACGGCTGCCTCTGCTCTACGATCGCCGAAGCCACCACCGCCGTGGAAAACCGCGAGACCGCCGCGACCGAGCAGGAAAAACAGCAGGCCCTCTGGCGCATCGCCATCGAGTTCGGCTTCGTCTACAGTCTCGCTGATTTCCTCCAAGCCTTGCCCGGCGCAGAAACCCATCCCCAGCCATGAATCGCTCTCCACTGCCTTATTGGAGGGCTGGTCTCCCGACCAGCCGCAGTCGATCGGCCCCTCGACTGACTCGGGGTCCTGAGCGTGTCGAACAGAGAGACCGACCCACCCCCCGCTCTGCTGCTCCGTTCTCTCAAATTCCTCCTGTGCAAATTTCCTTCATATCACCATGAAGCCTTCCTCTCTCGCCCTCCACGGCGGCCCGCAAGCCGTCACCGCGACGCGCCCCGTCCATCACCGCTGGGGTGCTGAAGAACTCGCCCGGCTCACCGCCATGGTAGACCAGCCCTCGCTCTTCTACGCCAAGGGCCCCCAATGCGGCGCGTTGCTCGAGGAATTCCGCCGCACCTACCCGCTGCAATGGTGCATGCCCTGTTCCTCCGGCACGGCCTCCCTGCACATCGCCGTGGCCGCCCTCCAGCTGCCGCCGGGCTCCGAGATCATCACCTCACCGGTCACGGACATGGGTTCGGTCATCGGCATTCTCTACCAACAGCTCGTGCCGGTCTTTGCCGACATCCATCCGCACACCTACAACCTCGATCCCGCCGCCGTGCGCCGCGCCGTCACTCCGAAAACCCGCGCGATCATGCCCGTGCACCTCGCCGGCAACCCGAGCGACATGGACGCGATGATGGCGATCGCCCGCGAGCACAACCTCCTCGTCATCGAGGATTGCGCCCAGGCCTGGGGCGCGGCTTACCGCGGCAAACCGGTCGGACTTTTCGGCGACCTCGCCTGTTATTCCTTCAACGAATTCAAGCATGTCAGCTGCGGCGACGGCGGCATCGTCGGCACGAATGACAGCCGCTACGGGCCGACCCTGGCGAAATGGGGCGACAAGCATTACGACCGCGTCACCAACAACCGCAACCCCGAGGCCCTCTCACCCAACTACCGCATGAGCGAACCCCAGGCCGCCGTCGCCGCCGCCCAGCTCGTCAAGCTGCCCGGCATCATCGCCACCCACATCCGGCTCGGCTCGCGCCTGCTCGAACACCTGCGCCGGCTCGCGCTGCCCGGCTTCTCGTTGCCGGAGATCGATCCCCGCGACACCCACAGCTTCTGGTTCTGTCTCCTCCGGTTCGACGCCAGCCACTACCGCTGCACGCGCGAGGAATTTGTCGCCGCCCTCCAGGCCGAGGGCGTGGCCGCCCAGGCCGGCTACATCCCGAAACCCGTCTACCGCTACCCGCTTTTTCAAAACCACAACTTCTTCGCCGGACACTGGCCCTTGCGCGAGGCCGGCCTGACGACGATGGATTACCGGAAGGTCTCCTGCCCCGTCGCCGAGGCCATGCTCGCCGACAGTATTTCCCTGCCCATCAGCCCGGCTCTCACGGACGAACTCATCGACCAAACCGCCGAAGCCCTCGCCAAGGTCGCCCAGCATTTTGCACGCTAACGACCAATTCGCATCGCTAGCACCTTCTTCACTTTTCCCATGACCTACCCCCCTTCCACGCCCTCCTGGGGTCGCTATGAATACCTCATGCCCGCCGAGATCGAGGCGATCTTCGTCCGTCATCCCGTCGCCTACCTGCCCTGGGGCGCTCTCGAATACCACGGCACCCATGCCGCCGTCGGCCTCGACGGCCTGAAGGCCCACGGTCTGTGCTGCGCCCTCGCCGCCCGCGCCGGCGGCCTCGTGCTGCCGCCGGTCTACGTCGCGGCCAACACGATCAAACGCGTGCCCGACCTGCCGCACCGCCGCCATTCGCTCGATTTCAAGGAGACCACCTTGCGCACGCTGGTCGCCGAGCACCTCGACCAGCTGGCCGATGAGCAATTCCGCGTCATCTTCATCCTCTGCGGCCACGTCGGTCAGCCGCACTACGACATCATCAAGGACGAGGCCCGGCAGTTCAACGAACGCCAGTCCGCCGTCCGCGCCATCGCCACGTCGGAAACCGATCTCGTCTCGCCGGACTTGGTCATCGTGAACCACGCCGCCCTCGGCGAAATCTCCTTTCTCATGCACACTCACCCGGAATGCGTGGACCTCCGCCGTCTGCCCTCCGATCGCGAACCCACCCTCGCGCGGGACGCCGTCTGGGGACCCGACCCCCGCACCGCTTCCGCCGAAAAAGGCCGTCTCTACACCGAGGCCTTCGTCACTTCGGCCCATCAGCTCATCACCACCACGCTCGCCACCCTGCCGACCTGATTACGTTCCTCCGTCACTCTCCGCCCCACCACCCGCGAGAAACATAGAGAACCGCATTCCGCCTTCAGTTTTCAGGTTTCCCGTCTTCCCTTCTGGCTCCTCGCTCCACTCTCCTCGCTCCCTGCTCCTCACGCCCCCACTCCCTCTCCATGCAATACCGTTCTCTCGGCCGCACCGGCATTCAAGTCAGCGAAGTCAGCCTTGGTACCTGGGCCTTCGGCTCGCCCGTCTACGGCAGCGTCGGCGCCAATGACGCCACCCGCGCCATTCGCGGCGCCCTCGACGCCGGCATCACCTTCTTCGACACGGCGCCGCTCTACGGGACGAAGGACGAGGACGGCATCGCCGAGAAGGTGCTCGGCCAGGCGCTCGGGGCTGATCGCGACCGCGTCTGCATTGCGACGAAGTTCGGCCGCTACCCGACCAAGGGTCACCTCAACACCTACTTCAACGCCGCCGGCGTCACGCAATCGGTCGAGGACAGTCTCCGCCGCCTCGGCACCGACCGCCTGGATGTGCTGTTCTTTCACTCCCCGTTCGGACCCGAGCAGATCGAGGACAATGTCTGGGCCACCCTGGAGAAACTGAAATCCTCCGGCAAGGTCCGCACCGTTGGCCACTCGATCTCACTCTTCGAACAGACTCGCGAGATGTGCCGGAGCTGGGCCCAGTCCGGCCGCATCGATGTCGTGCAGATCGTCTACAGCCTGATGAACCGCGAGACCGAGACCTTCATCGCCGAACTCGGCCAGCTTGGCATCGGCATCGTCGCCCGCGAATCGTTGGCCAACGGCTTTCTGGGCGGCACCTTCACCAAGGACATCGTCTTTCCGGAGGGCTCGCTCAACGCCCGCTACTCTCGGGACGAGATCATCGAACGCGTCGAAACCGCCGACCGCTACAAGGCGCTGCTCGTGCGCGGTGAAATCAAATCCCTCGCCGCCGCCGCCATGCGCTGGGTGCTCGCCAATCCCCACGTCTCGCTCGTGCTCTCCGGATCCCGCAAGCTGGAGGAGATCCTCGACTGCGCGGCCGCCTCCGACGCCCAACCCTACTCCTCCGTCGAGCTCGCCGAAGCCCTCCGCCTCCACGAGAAGAACTTCCCGCCGGCCTGACGACGGTAGGGCGCGGACGCCGGACGCGCTTGTCGGCAACAAGCCAACACACCCCACCCTATCTGTCATCGGCCGTCGCCAAGGCTATGGCCCGACAAGCCCCGCATGTTAGAGGGGACTCGATCACAGTGTCTTGAAATCCCCTTTAGGAAGAGGGGTGCCCGCCAGGGCGGGGTGTGTGGGAGCATCGCAATCAGGCAGCGGCCAGTGTCACTTGTTAATGTGATTCTCGATAGGTGGACGGGCACGTCCCTGTGCCCGTTTTCTGACCTTCGTGTTGTCACTACAGTCATCGCCGGCAGAGAGACCTGCCGGCCCACCTGATTAATACCAACCACGCTAAGACTTAGCTGGTCTCATGTGGCTGAATCACAAATTTCCCGATAGACTGAATACTTAAAGGTGAACTGCATTGCAGTCGCGATTTTTCAGAAGCTGACCGTGGAGATTAATAAGTTATGCGCGATTCCGATTCTTTGAACGGCATGGATCCGAATCAAGCGGGGAGGCGCGCAGCGCCGGGGTGTGTCGGGCGTTTCCGCTCGCGAAGAGAATCCGCGCCTATCTACCGCCCCCACCACCGCTCCAAATTCCCCGACGCCACCGCCCGCTTCTGCGCCGCGGTCAACGTCGACGTGTCCAGCTTCGCCCGCGCCGCCGCCGTGATCAGCAGCGGCGTGTGCGAGGCAAATGCCAGCTGCCGCACCGACACCTTCGCCGTCAGGTTTTCCATCGTGTCGAACCACTCGGCGAACGACAGATCGCACAACAACCGGGAATAACGCGGCGCCAGTTTCAGGATATCCGGACGCAGCATCCCGCTCGCGAGGACATCCAGCGCCGGATGCCGACGCAGGAGCATCGCGAGGGCCTCGGCCGGCACCGGCTTCAGGTTCATCGCGTGAAACTCGTGCCGCGCGTCGATCAGCTGCATCTGCACGATCAGGCGCCACCCGCGCACCGCCAGTTCCTCCACCAGCTCATCGACCGCCCGCAGGCTCAGCCGGTAGCCGTGGTAGTTCGGCAGGAGCCGCACGGCGCGCACGCGCTCATCGGCGCCGCAAACCGCGACTTCTTCCCACCAGTTCGCCAGCGCCGGATTGATCACGGGCACGGGCTCCAAGCCTTTCAGCCCACGGGTCTGACGCAGCAGGTCGCGGTTCGCCGGACCCGGCTCGGGCGCGAAGACCGCGTCCAGCGGGGAGACGAGCGCGGCACTGATGCCGTGCTGGCGCAAATGCGCCCGCAGCGACTTCGCCGTGTGGGCGTCACAAAAGGAGAAAGGCCACCGGCCGATCCAGGCACTGGCGTCAAAGGTGTTCATGGGAGTTGCAGCAGCATCCGGACGTTGTCGTGGAGGATTTTCCGCTTCGTCGCCGCGTCGAGTCGCGATCCGGTGATACGGGCGATGGCCACGCCGAAATCGCGGATCGGTGCATCGGATCCGTAGAGCACGCGCTCCGCGCCCAGCTGTTCCACCGCGTACTCCACGATACCGGCCTCGGGGGCGGCGCCCGAGGTGTCGACCCACACATTCGGACAATCCTTCACCGCCAACACACCGCGAGGCCCGCAACCGGTGAGATGCGCCATGATGATCCGTACCTCAGGAAACCGCCGCGCCAGCGTGCCAACATCCTCCGGGTCGGTGTGAAAGCTCCGCTGCCGGATCTTTGTCATGCTCCACGCGTGTTGCAGCACCACGAGTCCGTGGGCCTCCGCCGCCTCCATCAGCGGCCGCATGCACGCATCCCGGGCGTTGTTGGCGATCTCGAGCTTGAGTCCACGAAAACCGCGCGCGACGCAGCGTTCGATTTCCTGCCTCACCACTTTCTCGCCGAGGGTCGGATTCAGGTGGCAGAAGCCGGTCACACCTTCCGGATACGCCTGCATCAGCCGGTAGGTGTCGTCGTTGATCTTGCGGAGCTGATCCGCCGTCGGCGAACGCCCATAGGCGAGCACATCACCCAGCACTACCAGGTGCACGATGCCGTGGGCCCGCGCCCGGGCGATCAGTTCCTGCGCGCCCAGCCAGCCGCGCCGGTCATCGCGCAGAATCGGGTGGGTATGAACATCGATGATTCGCATGAAATTTCAGTGGGATTGCGCTGGCCTTGGCCACTGTGCTGGAGGGAAATAGCGCTGACAAGTACCCACTGCACGTTTTCTCCGTCTGAAATTTCATGAGCCCCCTGCCCACCACCGACCACGAGATCGAATGGCTGTTGTCCACTCCCACGGCAGACGTCACCGCCGCCGTCGCGCAGCTGCCCGGCGATTTCACCGTGCTCGGCGTGGGCGGCAAGATGGGCACGACCACCGCCGTCATGCTGCGTCGCGCCCTCGACGCCGCCGGCCGGCACGAAACGCCGGTGTTCGGCGTGTCGCGGTTCAGCCGTCCTGAAACCCGGCGCGAGCTCGAGTCCCTCGGTGTGCGCACGATCCCTTGCGATCTCGCCGATGCGACCGCGCTGGCCGCCCTGCCGGCCTCATCCAACGTCCTTTATCTGGCCGGACAGAAATTCGGCACCGACAGCGCCCCCAGCCTGACCTGGATCCAGAACACCGTGGTGCCCGCCTTGGTGGCGCAACGTTTCCGCGACTCGCGGCTCGTGGTGTTCTCCACCGGCTGCGTCTATCCCTTCGTCCCTGTCACCGGTCCCGGGGCCAGCGAGCGCGAGCCGGTTGCCTTCCTCGGCGAATACGCCAGCACCTGCGTCGGCCGCGAGCGCGTCTTCACGCACTACTCCGGCGAGTTTGGCACGCCCGTGCTGCTCTACCGGCTCAATTACGCCGTCGAACTGCGCTACGGCGTCCTGGTCGACCTCGCGCTCAAGGTCGCCCGCGGCGAACCGGTCGACCTCACCATGGGCTGGCTCAACTGCATCTGGCAGGGCGACGCCTGTGCCCGTGCCATCCAATGCCTCGCCCACACGGCCAGTCCGCCCCGGATCCTCAACATAACCGGTCCGGAAAAACTCAGCATCCGCCGCCTCGCGGAGGATTTCGGTCTGCGCCTCGACCGCGCCCCCGTGTTCACCGGCACCGAGGCCCCGACTGCCTGGCTCGCCGACGCCAGCGAATCCACCCGGCTCTTCGGGCCGCCCACCACCTCGGTGGCCACCATGATGGACCTCATCACCACCCACATCCAGGCCGGCGGCCGCCTGCTGGGCAAACCCACCCACTTCGAAGCCCGCGACGGGAAATTCTGAAATGAACCTCCGCGCTCACTTCCTCGCCGGCCACGTGATGCCGGCTCACCCGCTGGCCCTGGATCGCAACCGGAAATTTTCCGAGAAACACCAACGCGCCCTCACCCGCTACCAGCTCGCCGCCGGCGTCGGCGGTCTTGCGGTTGGCGTTCATTCGACCCAGTTCGAGATCCGCGATCCGCAACACGCGCTGCTCCGCCCGGTGCTGGAACTCGCGGCCGAGACCGCCCGCGCCGAACTCGCCAAGCGCCCGCGTGAGGTCGCCCTCATCGCGGGAGTCTGCGGCCTGACCCCGCAGGCCGTCGCCGAGGCGGAACTCGCGCGTTCGCTGGGTTATCACGCCGGCCTGTTGAGCATGGCCGCGTTCAAGACCGAGCCGGAAGAAACCATCCTCGCCCACGTCGCGACGGTCGCGAAGGTCATCCCCATCGTCGGTTTCTACCTGCAACCGGCGGTCGGGGGACGCGTTTTAAGCCACGCCTTTTGGCGCCGCTTTGCCGAGATTCCTGAGATCATCGCCATCAAGATCGCGCCCTTCAACCGCTACCAGACGATCGACGTCATCCGGGCCGTGGCCGCGGCCGGCCGCGAGGACATCGCGCTCTACACGGGCAACGACGACACGATCGTCACCGACCTGCTCACGCCGTTCACCTTCGCCGTCAACGGTCGCCCTGTCACGCGCCGCATCGTCGGCGGCCTGCTCGGTCACTGGGGCGTATGGACGCACGCCGCGGTCGAGCTGTTCCGCGACATCCAGGCCGCGGCCAAAGCCCCGCAGGTGGAGGTGGGCTGGCTGGCCCGCGCCAACGCGGTGACCGACATGAACGCCGCGCTCTTCGACGCCGCCAACAAATTTCACGGCTGCATCCCCGGCATCCTCGAGGTTCTCCGCCGCCAGGGTCTGGTCGAAACCAACTTCTGCCTCAACCCCAAGGAAGTGCTTTCCCCCGGCCAGGCCGAGGAACTGACCCGCGTCAGCGCCGCCTACTCCGACCTGATCGACGACGATTTCGTCGCGCAACACCGCGACGAGTGGCTCCGCTAAACTGGCCCTCCCGCCCCGGACCGACTGACCGACCGACGCCCCGTTTCATGCCTTCGCTCCCTCCGCTTGAAGCCTTCCGCAGCGCCCGCCAGGTCCTGCAAAAGGCGGAGTTCTTCAATCCGCCCGCTCTCACCAATTTCCTGGGTTGCGTCCAGGCCGCCGCCGATGTCCTCGCGGTGCAGCATCTCACCTTCGCCCCCTACTCGATGGGCGAGAGCCGGCTCGGCCCGCTCACGCTCAACGATTGCTGCCTGCTCACCGCGGGATTGCCCATCGCCTACGTCTGGCAACCCGATCGGATCGAGCGCTCGATGGAACATGACGGCTTCCACCTGTCCACCGTTACTGTCATGGGCGTGCGCGCCCAGACCGTCATCAGCTCGCTGAAGATCACGAATCCCGCGGGTCAGCCCCGGTCGGCGCGGCTGCGCATCCAGACCGGCGACGGCGTGATCCACTCGACGACCTGGAAAACACCCTACTCGCCCCGCGAGTGCCCCGCCATCTCGACCACTCCGTGGGAAGGCACACCGCCCGAGTCGTCCCGCGTCCGCAATCGCGTCGTCCCCACGGCCCAGGCCGACGGCGTGCTCTGCACCTCGCGCACCAGCCCCGCCTGCGCCGTGCAGATCGCCCACCCACGCCCAGACCGCCTCGACGGCGCCTGGCTCGACTTCGACTGGCAGCTGGCCGCCGGCGAAACCCGCGAACTGATTTTCTTCACGGCCATCGGCGGCACGACCGAAGAAGTCTTCCGCCTCGCCGATCAGTGGCGGTCCGCCCCTGCCGCGCCCTTCGCCGCCGCCGAGGCGGATTGGCGCGCCGAGATCGCCGCGGTGTTCACTCCGGGCAATGATCGCTACAGCGGTCACTTGCCGCTGCTGGAGACGACCAACGCCGACCTGCGCGCCCTCTATCTCACCGCGATCATCGGCGTCATTTATTTCAAACGCCAGCACCCGGCCTCCCCGCACGGCCGCAGCTATGTCACGCTCATGCCACGCTACTGGGCCACGAGCAGTTTCATCAACGACTGGTCCCTCACGGCGCTGCTTCTCATCTGGCTCGACCCGGCTTGCGTCCGCACGACCGTCGCTCGCTGGCTCGAACGCGATGTGCACCGCTGTTTCGGCACCGAGTACGTCAGCGGCGACAGCACGGGAAACTGGTATTCCTGCAACGACTACGCGATGACCCGGCTCATCACGCTGTACGTCCGCGTCACGGGCGACCGCGCCTGGCTCGGCCAGATGGCCGGGCCGCATTCTGTCCTGGATCACCTGCGGATCTTCGCGGCGCATTACCGGAGCCTCGACCGGGGTTCGGGCCTCGCCGACTACGGTGACCGCAACAGCCTCCTCGAGGCCGTCGGCACTTACGAGCACGAGGTCGCCTCGCTCAACGCCGCCAACGTCTGGATTTTGCGCGAGCTGGCCGACCTGCTCGACGCGCTGGGCGAAACCACCGAGGCCACCGGTCTCCGCGCCGAAGCCAAGGCCCTCATCCCGCGCATTCAAAAGCTCTATGTCCCGGGCGGCGGCTACTGGCAGTGTCGCCGGCCCGACGGTTCGCTCGTGCCGGTCCGCCACGCGTGGGACTTCGTGCATGCGCTCAATTTCCTCGCAGCCGACCTCCCGCCCGCCCAGATCGCGGAGATGCTGCGGTTCTTCCAGCAGGAGTTGCAGAGTCCGACCTGGATGGCCGCGTTGTCTCCGCTCGACGCGGACATCGGCTTCTCGCTCCGGCCCGATCACCAGTGGAACGGCTCCTATCCCGGCTGGGTGTCGCTCGCCGCCAGCGCGCTCGTCAAGGCGGGCCGCCCCGATCTCCTGCAGGCGTGGCTCCCGGGCCTCGCCCGCTCCACCCGACAAGGTCCCTACGCTCAGGCCCACTTCGTTGAACATTATTCCCCGACGATCGCGGACGGCGCCCGCAAGGCCCCGACCGAGTGGCCCTACATCAACGACTGGGCGATTTTGTGCGCCGGCAATTTCCTGGAAACCGTCGTGCTGGATATCTTTGGACTCGAGTGCGGACACGACGCGCTGCGCGTCCGATCCCGCCTGGAAGCCTTCGATCCCGCCGCGACCCTCAGCAACGTCGCCTGGCACGGCACCCTGCACCGTATTTCGGCAGCGGGCGCGCAACCCCAATCCCAACCCTTATGATGAAAAAGATTCTCTGCCTGCTTTCGCTGGCGCTCGCCACCGGCGCCCTCGCCAGCCCCGCCCTCCCCAGCCTCCCGCCGGCACTCGTCGAGCGCGCCGTCCGCACCAAGGCCCCGCGGTGGAAATTCGTGGATCACCAGCGCATGCGCGAGATCCCCGAGACCTTCGCCCTGCAGGTCACGGCGGCCGCCGCTTACCAAAACCCCGAGGCCGTCGTCGACGGTCGCTCGCTCGCCACGCACCTGGCCGAGAAGCTCCGGTTCTTTCTCGTCACTCCCGAACCTTACCCCGACGGCAGCACGCGCGAACCGGAGTCCCAGGGTGGCATCGGCGGCTGGACCCATGACGTCGCGGCCAATGCCCTGCTCCTCGCGAAACGCACTCCCGCCGTCTGGAGCCAGCTCAGCGCCGACGAGCACGCCCGCGCCGACCTGCTCATGCAGGCCCTCGCCCTCGCGGGACACTTCTGCCTCGACGACGACAACGACTACTACGTCCTGATCGACGGCTACTCGCTCTTCCACAAGAGCTGGAATCCGAACCACGTCGAAGGTTACGTCGGCGTGATGATCGCGGCCTCGCTCTATTTCGGCGCCGACGAACTCAACGCCTTTTTCCAACAATTCGATTTCGACCGTTTTATCGCCCGTCTTGATGCGGCGAACTTCCTGAACATCCGGCGCTGCTGGACCTGGAACCCCGCCATCAAGGACCTGATGATGAAGGGCGGCTCGATCGCCGTTTCGGAAAAACAGATTCTCGCCCAAGGCGTCATCACCCGAGGCGCCGGCGTGCGCAACAGCTTTACCTTCGGCGGCGACACCCTGCACCAGCCCTGGCTGCTGTATCGGGGTCAGGCGCTGCGGCTCTATGCCAAGGCCGTGCGCACGGTCGTGCATGCCGGGCCCGACTTTTCGTCCAGCCTGATGAACCGCATCTCCGCCGCCACGGTATCCCCGTGGGAGGGCCAGATGGGCATGCTGCAGGAGTTTGAAAGCACCGACTGGGACGGCATGCGCACGAGCCTCGCCTACGCCTTCGAGGGCGCGATGATCGACATCCCGATCGCAACCACCCTCAAACTCCTCGGCGAATGGAGGCCCACCGAGGGCGGTGACGTGGTCGAAAAACGCATGGCCGTCGGCATGGCCGACATGCTCTTCAAAGCCCGCGAAGGCTACCGCAGTTATTCGCAGGCCAAACCCCGTGAATACTGGTGGGAAAAGGACCTCGAACCCATGGGCGCCGATTACATCGTCGGCCTCTGGCAAACCTACTTCGCCCCACCGCCACCCCCGTCACGCTGAATCCAAAACGATGCAGTAGAAAGCTCACTCCAAGCAGGTAAACCCACACACCCCGTCGCTTCGCGCCACCCGCGCTCACACTCGCGCGAGTTGAAGTCAGAAGTTTAAGTTTAAGACTTCAGACCCGCAACAGACTCCAAGAATCCTTCATCTCAAACTTTCCACTTAAACGGGATGACCTCGTCATCCAAGCGGCAAAGGGACTTGCCGCGCCACCTCTGGCTCCCCGAATCACTTCAACTTAAACTTACGACTTAAACGAGGCTTCTGCCTCCCTGCCCCCTGCCTGCCCTGAGCAAGACGCAGTCGCGTCGAACGGGCCCCCTTCTCCCTGCTCCTTCCTCCCCCTGTCCCCCATGCCCCGCCCTCCCCTCTCCTCCACCGTTGAAATGCGCGCCGGCCGACCGACGTTATTGCTCAACGGCGCTCCGCACACGCCCTTGATCTACGCGCTGAGCGACTGCCCTGGCGCCCGCTGGACCTGGGAGGAAGTGCCGGCCCGCAACATCTTCCTGTTCGGCAAGCAGGGCGTCCGCCTCTTCCAGGTTGATATCTGGTTCGAACAGATGCTGGGCGCGGACAACACCCTCGACCTCACTTTGGCCCGCAAGCAAATCGCCGGCATCGTGAGCCAGTGCCCCGAAGCAGCCGTGATGCTCCGGCTCCATGTCAACGCCCCGCGGGCCTGGTGCGAGGCACACCGGGACGAGTGCTTCGGCTACGCCGACACCACCTTCGAGGATCCGCTGCCTTGGGGACTCGGCCGCCCCTTGGGCGAGGACGGACGCCGCCCGCTGCGCGCCAGTTTCGCTTCCCAACCTTGGCTGGACTGGGCCCAAGGCCACCTGACCGATTTTTGTGCCCGTCTCGGCGCCACGCCCGAGGGCGGAGCCGTGTTTTCGATCCAACTCGCCAACGGCCTGTACGGCGAGTGGCACCAGTTTGGTTTCCTGCATCACGATCCTGACACCGGCGGCGCGGCCACGCGCTCGTTTCGCCAGTGGTTGCGCGAGCGCTACGGCGCGGACGCCGCTCTCGCCTCCGCCTGGCACCGCCCGGGGGTCCGGATCGACGACGTTCTGCCGCCCGACTCGCCGGCCCGCGAACGGGCCGACCTCGGTCCTTTGCGCGATCCGCAGAAGCGGCAGGACGTCATCGACTATTTCACCTGGTTGCACACCACGATGGCGGACACCCTGCTCGCCCTCGCGGCGAACGTGAAGCGGTCCTGGCCGCGCCCCGTGGTCACCGCGGCGTTCCAAGGGTATTTCTACGGACAATTCGGCCGCAACGCCGCCGGCAGCCACCTCGCGCACGACAAGATCCTCGCCTCACCGCACCTCGACTGTCTCTGCTCGCCCGCTTCCTACACGGACGGCGTGCGGGCCCTCGGCGGCTCCGGCCACGGTCGCG
>JBDKHE010000135.1:0-5971 GCA_039797805.1 Verrucomicrobiota bacterium | reverse complement strand
CTGAAAATCATCCACACCAATGCCGACCAATCGGGCCAGATCTATGTGCCGCTGGTCAACACGCTGCTCGCCATCGGCAGCATTCTCACCGTCTTCGGATTCGGCTCCACCGAGCAACTCGCGACCGCCTACGGCATCGCCGTGACGGGTACCATGGTCATCACCACGATCGCCTTTCTCATCGTCACGCACCGGACCTGGCATTGGGCGCCCTGGGTGACGATGTTGCTGGGCGCGGGGTTCCTCGCCATCGACCTGCCGTTCTTTCTGGCCAATGTCCGCAAGATCGCGGACGGAGGCTGGCTGCCGCTCGCGATCGCGGCGGCGGTGCTGGCCATCATGGTGACGTGGAAGGCGGGCCGCAGCGCGGTCTTCGCCCGCATCTACCACCAGAGCCTGTCCGACCCTGAATTGCTGGAGGTGGTCCGCAGCAAGCGGGTGCTGCGCATCAACGGCAGCGCGGTTTTCATGGTGAGTTCGCCCAACGTGGCCCCGATCGCCCTCTTGCACCACGTGAAATCCAACCGCGCCCTGCAACGCACGGTCGTGCTGCTTAGCGTGCTCACCGAGGAGACGCCGAGCGTGCCGGACGCGGATCGCCTCACCCTGACGGAACTCGGCGAAGGCCTGTGGCGCGCCGTCGGGCGCTACGGCTTCATGCAGTCGCCGGATGTCAACGAACTGGTGGCGCAGATTCAGGCCCGGGGCGTGCCGTTGAAACCCGCGGCCACGACGTATTATTTCAACCGCGAGATGATTGTCACCGGCGGGGATGCCCGCATGTGGGAGTGGCAGAAACGGTTCTACGCCGTGCTGGTGCGGAATGCGCGTCCGGCCAATGACTATTATCAGATTCCGCCGACGCAGATCATCGAGATGGGTTTGCCGGTACACATTTGATCCGGCGGACCGATCACGACCCCACCGGTGGCTTTGGGAGAAAGGCAGATCAATCCGCCTGGTGAAGTCGCGACGCCTGCCGCGAATTGCGGGCGACTGATCGCGGCAGTCAGTCCTTTGGCAGCACCTTCAGATGATTCCGCGCCCGGTCTTTCACCGCGGCCTCAGCCTCGAGATAGGCTGGCGTGATGACCGTCAGACCCAGGTTCTTGCGCCAATGGGCGGTGGCGCCATCGCTGCGGATCCACTTGCGGCTGACCTCCCGCAGTTTGCCGCCCTTGGGATCGTCGCTCCAATCGGCGCCCTGGGCATTTTCGGCCAGCACCCGCGCGTACTCCGGCTCGGGCCAGAGTCCGTCCTTGTCGTAGGTGATCTTGGCGCACCGCTCGCTTACCAAGACGGCGACGATCATCGTGTCATTGAACTGATAGGTCAGCTTGGGAAACGAGGGTAGCAGCTTCCCTTTGACCATGACATTCTCCATCTCCCGTGCCGTCGGCTTGCCATATGCCTTGGTCAAAGCCGCCTCGCTCGATCCGACCTGCGCCCACGCGACCAGCGGCAGCCACCATGAGAGAGCCATCAGCGTGCGAATCCGGGACCAGCGATTGAGTGACATGAGGGGAAGGGACTGGGTCGCAGCGTAGAGTGAGCCGGGGGTTGCCTGCAACCATAGGGATTGTCCTTCGTGCACGGCTTCCCTTAGGTTCGCCCCAACCCCTCCCCATGTCCCTGCCCACCAAAGAAGCCGCCACCGCCCTGCTCCACCAGCATGTCACCGATGAATACCAGCGCCTCCATGCGCTCATGGTCGCGACGGTCATGGAAGGCTACGCCCGGCATTTCGAGTCGGCCACGGGCCATGGCGCCCCGGCCGCCCAGCTGGCGCACCTGCAATACTCGACGGCCCCGTTCGGCACCACCCCGCCGATGTCGCTGCCAAACATCCACGTCGATCCCCTGCTCTGGTACGTCACCGGCCTGCTCCACGACATCGATTTCCAGGAACACCCTGACGCCCACCCCGGCCCGTCGCTGCAGTGGTTCCAGGACTGGGGTTACCCGGCCTCGCTCATCCACGCCGTCGAGGCCCATGCATACGGCTATCACGGCTTCACGACCAAGCCGGAAACCCCGCTCGCTGCGGCGCTCGTGGCGTGTGACGAGCTCACGGGCCTTTTCTACGCCTACCGGAAAATGAATCCCGTCGCCTACGGCGACATGAAGGCCGCCTCCATCAAGAAGAAGTTCAAGGACCCCGGCTTCGCCGCCAAGATCGACCGCAGCACGATTCTGCTCGGCTGCGAAAAGCTCGGCATCTCCCTCGACGACCACATCGCCAACGTGATCCGCTTTCTGGCGCCGATGGGGTGAGAGCGGCGGATTATTGAGGGGCGCGTAATAGACTGAAGGAAGAAGGAATCACTTTCACCCCAGGTCCAACACACGCCGCCCTGCCGGGCACCCGTTCGGCTGAGCTCACGGCCTCTGCCCTCTTTCCAGAGGAGATTTCCGGACCAGTGGATTGGGTCCCCTCTGGGAAGAGGGGTGTCGCCAAGCGACGGGGTGTGTCAGGCTGGTACGCGAGCCTGAATTAAACGCCCGGCCTCCGCGGTGGGGCCCACGACGGAGAATTTTCGACCTGGACTTTCTGCTGCTTGCCTTCGCCCCTGGTTTTCCTCTCATTCCTCCCGGGCCGCCGGTTGCATCATGCAACCGCCGGCCCGCTTTGTTTTCACCCCAACCGTTACCATGTACAAACGAACCCTCACGCTCGCCTGCGCCACCGCCGGCCTTCTCCTGTTCGCCGGTTGCGCCTCATTCAGCCGCATTGCCGACTATCCGACACCCGGCAAGGAAACCACCGTGGCCGTCGTGGCCAAACCGATGTCGAAAATGAGCGAACTGCCCGTTGGCGCCTTCTACGACGAGCCACGGCAGATCATCATCAGCGGCCATCAGAAAGGGCTGGGTTGGGGCCTGCTGTTTGGCGTGGTTGGGGTGATGGTGGCCGACTCCGCCAACAAATCAGGGGCGGAAAAGCGATTTGGCGAATCCGCCCATAGCTCGACGACGGATCTGGGAACCATCACCCGGGAGGTGCTCGAACAGGAGATCGCCAACGGACAGGTGACGGGCTGGACCTTTGCCGCGCCCCCCGCCCATCTGCAACTCTCCCCCTACGCCGTGTTCACAGTGCAAAAGTCCGGCCAAGCGCGGCTCTACGCAATGCTGCGGGCGGAAATTCCCGGTGCTGATGGCAAGCCGTCGTGGACCGCGCGCTATTTCGTGCGCGCCCCGGGTGAGCACACCATCGAGGGCGAAGGCGGGTGGATGAGCGGCACGACGTTCAGCGACGGCATGCGATCCGCCCTGCAGCGCGCCATCCTCGTCTGCCGCGATGACTCGCAGGGGCGCCTCACCGGCACGCGCACGATCAAGGCGAAAGGCCTGCTACCTTACCTCAACACGGATTCATGGGAACTGCCTTTCATTTTGGTGCAGGAAAACGACGAATACGTGGTCGGCCGTCTGGCCGCCGGCGACGTGATGGTCATGGCGGGTACGCACGTGCTCGACCGGGCCGACTTCAAATTCACCGACGCCAAGTTCAAGGATCCACGAAAATAGTCAGCGGCTCCCGTCAATCGCCCAAAGCGGAAGCACTGCAGGGTAGGATTCGAAGACCCCGGCGCTACAGCCGGAACTGGGCAATGAGATTTGTGGGAGCGAGCTTGCTCGCGACTCCGGGCGCGGAATGTCGCGAGCAAGCTCGCTCCCACATGACGATCACCGCCAGCGAACGCCTATCCCCTCGGCGCGGGGCTTCAGATGCCTGTCTCCGGCTAAAGGGAGTGGCGACCTGACGCCCGGATCGCGGGCACCCGCCGGCTCACACGTTGCCGAGGCGGGCGGTGGAGTCGCCGAAGCGGTCGAGGCCGGTGACGCCGGCCTGGTCGGCCAGGTCGAGGAAGAGGTTGCTCAGGGGCTGCGAACGGTGGTCGACGTATCGTCCGCCGTTCAACAGTCCGCCGCCGCCGCCGGCGAGGATGAGCGGCAGGTTCTCGTGCGTGTGGCGGTTGCCGTCGGCGTTGCCGCTGCCGTAAAGGATGCGGGAGTTGTGCAGGAGCGAGTGGCCGTCCACGTCGGGAGTCTGGTCCATCTTGACGAGGAACCGGTTGAACTGCTCGACGTACCAACGGTCGATCTGGGCGACCTTCTCCACGCGCTCGGCGTTGTTCTGGTGGTGGGAAAGGTCGTGATGCCCTTCAGTGATGCCGATCTCGCTGAAGGAACGGTTGTCGCCGTCATGACCGAGCACGAACGTGGCGACGCGAGTCGAGTCGGTCTGAAACGCGAGCAGCATCATGTCGTACATGAGCTGGACGTACTCGACATGCGTGGCCGGGATGCCGGCCGGGGTGGGCAGCACCGGATCAAGGCCCGGACCAAAGCGCTCCGTCTTCTGGATGCGGGCCTCGATGTCGCGGACGCCCGTCAGGTATTGGTCGAGCTTGGACCGGTCGCTGGCATCCAGCCGGTTTTGCATGCGGCGGGCATCGTCCATCACGAAATCGAGCACGGACCGCCGGTCCTGCATGCGGCGCTGGGCGTTGGCCGCGCGTTCGCCGTGGGCTCCGGCGCCAAAGAGGCGCTCGAAGACCAGCCGCGGGTTGTTCTCGGGCGTCATCGGCGTGGTGGGTGACTGCCAGGAAATGTTGTACTGGTAGGCGCAGGAATAGCCCGAGTCGCAGTCGGCGGACTTGCGGTTGGCGTCGCAGGTGAGTTCCAGCGAGGGAAAGCGCGTGAGATGCCCGACCTGGTTGGCGATAACCTGGTCGATCGAGATGCCGGCGCGCACATCGGTGGCGCTCTTGTTGATGCGCACACCGGTGAGGAAGACGCCGTTGCCGCGCGCGTGGTCGCCGCCGCCGTCGTTGCCGGCGTTGGCGTTGGCGTGTTCCAGGCCGCCCAGCACCTGAAGATGCCGGCGCATGCCTTCCAACGGTGCGAGCGTGCCGTGCAGGCCAAAATCGGTGAGTCCGCCCGTCGGCCACCACTTGGCGGGAATGGCGCCGTTGGGGAAAAAGACGAACGCCGTGCGCAAGGGGGCACCGGTCGCCGTGGTGGCCAGCTGGGCGGCGGTGGCGGCCGCCATGAGCCGCGCCGGCAGCAGCGAATACATCGCGGGCAACGCGATGCACGCGCCCAACCCGCGCAGGAAATGCCGGCGGTTCATGCCGGTGATCGGCTGGTCAAGGGAACGGGAGGGGCGTGGTGCTTTCATAGGGTACGGGGTTGGCGGGAACTATCTAGCGTGGATTCCAAGCAACACACCCCGCCCAGCCGGGCACCCCTCTTGGAAGAGGGGAATCCGGCAGCGGGAGTACTGGATCCCCTCTGCGAAGAGGGGTGGCGCGCAGCGACGGGGTGTGTTGGCTCGTCATGGTCAGGTGTGAAAGAGAAGTGCTAACTGCCTCCGGGCGGGATCACTGCCGGCTGGGCGGCGGTCTGGACGGCGGGGGCCTGGCGGCGTTGCTGGAAGGGGGCGGACTCGATGATGCCGTGGATCAGGGCCGAGGGCCGGTCGCCGGCGGCCTGCAGGCGCGCGACCAGCTGGTCGATGGTGCCGACATCGGTGTAGTCGAGACCACGGCCCAGCGCGTAGGTAAGGAGCGTCTCGGCCATGTTGTGCAGGTAATCATAGCGGTGCCCGGTCGCAAGGATGTGTTTCAGCTCGCGGATGTTCGCGAATTTCTCACCGGTGATCAGCTTGCCGGCCGTCTCGACGGGCTGGTTGCTGTCCACCTCGCGGTAGTGGCCCATGGCGTTGAAATTCTCGAGGGCCAGACCCAGCGGATCCATGCGCTTGTGGCAGGAGGCGCACATCGAGTTCTTGGCGTGCAGGTCGAGGGTTTCGCGCAGGGTCATCTTGCTGAGCTCCTCCTTGGTCGCGACGTTCTCGAGCGGCGGAATGTTGGGCGGAGGCGGGGCCGGGGGCGTGCCCAAAATCGCCTTGAGGATGAAGACCCCCCGCTTGACCGGGGAGGTGCGCGTGGGATTGGAGGTT
>JBDKHE010000134.1:0-3379 GCA_039797805.1 Verrucomicrobiota bacterium | reverse complement strand
GCCGGCATCCTGGCCGACGCCGCGCGCGCGCGCCTGCATGTGATCGCCATGAGCGGCGCCGCCGGCTACCTCGCGGGCCGGCTCAACTCCGACCAGCCCGAGTATGCGCGCCTCATCCGTTACAGCTACGCCTCGTTCCTGCTCACGGTCACCGCGGAGCGCTCGACCTCATTGGGCCTGCCGCTGATCGTCCAGCATGGGCCGGGCCGGCCGGCCACCGCCACGCCGTGGCCCGAACTGCTCTCCACCCCGATCGGCGAGCCGGCCGGGCCCAACGACCTCGCGCAACTGAAGCTCGCGGACTCGCCGTGCTACGCGCGGCCCTTCACGGGCGGCTATGTCGTCGTGAACCCCGGGGAGCCGGGCGAGTCCGCCGAAGTCAAGGTGCCCGCCGGCCTGGTGGACGCGGAGAGCGGCCGGCCGGTGGCCACCGTGAAGCTCGCGCCCGGCGATGCGATCATCCTCATCCGCGCCAAATCCTGAATCATTCCTTGAATCACCCCGAGCAAAGTCCGGAGCCTTTGACCAAACCGCCCATGCCACAGAACCCAGCCACCTTCTTTCTCGTAGCAGCCGTCGTCAGACGGCCGTTTCGACAAGCTCAAGGTCCAGAGCCTGCCGAAGGACTGGCCCGCGGTGTTACCACCGCGGCTACATCCAAGCCGAAACAACTCCGGGACATCTGACCACACCCATGAAAAAACTGCTCCTGCTCCTCTCACTTTGCGGTCTGGCGTTGCGTGCCGCGGCGCTCACGGATCTTCCGGGAGAACCGCTCACCTACAAACACGCGGATGGCCGCGATCTGAAGCTGTTCGTCTTCAAGCCCGCGGATTGGCGGGCCACCGACCGGCGGCCCGCGCTCGTGTTTTTTCACGGGGGCTCGTGGACGGGGGGCGCGCCCAGCCAACTGGCGCCGCAGAGCACCTACCTCGCGTCGCGCGGCCTGGTTTGCATCAGCGTGCAATACCGCCTGATCCCGGCGGGTGATACCAAGGACCGGGATCTGCCCAAGGTCTGCGTGCAGGATGCGAAATCCGCCTTCCGCTGGGTGCGGGCGCACGCCGCCGAGCTGGGCATCGATCCGGCGCGGCTGGGCGTCGGGGGCGCCTCGGCCGGCGGCTACCTCGCCGGCTGCATCGCGCTGGTGCCGGGCGGAGACGACCCGGCGGACAATCTGCAGGTGCCGCTCCAGCCCGCGGCGCTCGTGTTGTTCAACCCGGTGATCGGGGGCCGGCCCACGGAAACGGCCGACTCGGCGTTCGTGCGGCGCTTCGGCGATAAGCGGGGCGAATTTCTCGAACAGTCGCCCGCCAACCACGTCACCGCGGACGCGCCGCCGGCCGTCATCCTCCACGGCGCGGTGGACACCGTCATCGCGCCGGTGGAGATCCGGCGCTTCGAGCAAAGCATGGCCCAAGCCGGCGCGCGGTGCGACGTGCACTTCTACGACGGGCAGGGGCATTCGTTCTTCAACCGCGGCAATGCCGACGGCCGGTATTTCCGCGAGACCACGCTCGCCGCCGACCGCTTCCTCGCCTCCCTCGGCTGGCTCCAGGGCGAGCCGGTGCCGGAGAATCTCCCGACCAGCATGGCGAAGTCCGCCCGGTGAATACCTCCTTCAGCCCGAGTCGCCCCCATGCAAAATTCCGGGTCGTCATGAAACACCGCTGGGCCGCCTTGGTCTTCGCCGTTTCGCTGGCCGCCGGATTTGCCGGTGAGCCGGCGCGACCCAACATCGTGGTCATCCTCGCCGACGACCAGGGCTGGGGCGATCTCGGCTTCACGGGCAACACGAGCGTGGCCACGCCACAGATCGACTCGCTCGCCCGGACCGGCGCCCGGCTCGATCACTTCTACGTGTCGCCGGTGTGTTCGCCGACCCGCGCGGAATTTCTCACCGGCCGTTACCATCTGCGCAACGGGATCCACGACACGGGCAACGGAGGCGAACGGCTGGATCTGGGCGAGCACACCATCGCCGAGACCTTCCGCGAGGCCGGCTACGCCACGGGCCTTTTTGGCAAATGGCACAACGGCGGCCAGTATCCCTACCACCCGAACGCCCGCGGCTTCGCCGAGTTCTATGGTTTCACCCAGGGGCACTGGCCGCAGTATTTCGACGCCGAGATCGAGCACAACGGCCGGCGCGTCCGCAGCCAGGGTTTCCTCACCGACGACCTGGCGGAACACGCCGCGGACTTCATCACCGCCCACCGGGACCGGCCGTTTTTCTGCTACCTGGCGCTGAACACCCCGCACACGCCGCTGCAGGTGCCGGAGCGTTTCTTCAAGAAATTCGCCGCCCGTGAGATTGACCAGCGCGCGCAACCTCCGGCGCAGGAGGATCTGGATTTCACCCGCGCAGTGCTGGCGATGACCGAGAACATCGATTGGAATGTCGGCCGTGTGCTGCAGCGGCTCGACGAACTCGGATTGAGCGACAACACCATCGTCCTCTATTTCAGCGACAACGGGCCCAACAGCTGGCGGTGGAACGCCGGGATGAAGGGACGCAAGGGCTCGACTGACGAAGGCGGCGTGCGGTCTCCGTTCGTGATCCGCTGGCCTGGGCATATTCCGGCCGGCACCGTGGTGCCGGACATCGCCGCGGCCATCGACCTGCTGCCCACGCTCGCTGACCTGGCCGGCCTCGCGCCCGGCGGAGCCAAGCCGCTCGATGGCATCAGCCTGAAGCCGCTGCTCCTTGTCGGGGCCGGTCCTGCGCCGGCCTGGCCGCAACGGATGATTTTTTCCGAATGGGAGGGCAGGGCCAGCGTGCGCACGCCGCAATACCGGCTAGACGCCGCCGGCGCGCTCTACGACCTGACCCGGGATCCGGGCCAGGCAAAGGACCTTGCCGCCGAACTGCCCGCGGTCGTCCGTCGGCTCCGGCAGGCCGTGGCGGCGTGGAAACAGGAGGTCTCACCCCGCGATGCATCCGACCACCGGCCTTTTCCGGTCGGTTATCGGATCATGCCGCACACGGAGCTGCCGGCCGGCGATGGGGTGCCGCACGGCGCCGTCAAGCGCAGCGCCCGCTGGCCCAATTCCTCCTACTTCACGCACTGGACCACGACGGACGACCGCCTGACCTGGGAAGTGGAGGTGGCCACCGCCGGCCGCTACCGGGCCACCGTGTATTACGCCTGCCCCGCCGCCGACGTCGGCTCGACCATCGAACTTTCGCTCGCGGGCAGCCGCCTGGCCGCGGTGCTGGACCGGCCGAACGATCCGCCCTTGGTCGGTCCGGCGGAGGACCGGGTGCCACGGGACGAGTCCTACACCAAGGACTTTCGCCCCTTCGATCTCGGGACCATCGAGCTGGCCGCCGGCCGCGGCGAACTGAGCCTCCGCGCGCTCAAGATTCCGGGCCGGC
>JBDKHE010000133.1:0-9859 GCA_039797805.1 Verrucomicrobiota bacterium | reverse complement strand
AAGCACATCATCCACACCGTCTCGCCGTTATGGCTCGGGGGCGAGACGGGCGAACCAGAAGTGCTCGCGTCCTGCTATCGGAGCGTCCTCGAAGTGGCCGAGGCCAACGGTGTCACCACCCTCGCTTTTCCAAGCATTGGCACGGGCATCAATGGGTACCCGGTGGCATTGGCGGCTGAAGTCGCCGTGGCAACCGTGCGGGCTTCCGTTGGCATGCGATCGACCCTCAAAGAGGTGATCTTCTGCTGCTATTCAGATACCGATCTTCAGGCCTATGAACGTGCGCTCTTGAACGTACCGCAACCTGACAATCGTTCCAATCTCAGCCGGTTCGTGGACGCTCAGTCTGGAAACCTCGGCCCCCAGTTTAGTGATTATCGTCAGGCAATCCATGAACTGCAGGGCGGTCGCAAGGAAACCCATTGGATTTGGTATGTCTTTCCCCAGCTGCGGGGGCTGGGCACGAGCGAAATGTCGGTCCGGTACGGAATCGAATCGCGCGAGGAGGCGAGGGCGTATTTGAATCATCCGACACTGGGCGAGAGACTGCGGGAGTGCGTGAATACGATGAAGCGGCATAAGGGAACCGACCCCGAGCGGATCTTCAGCCCCATTGACGCCGCCAAATTCCGATCCTGCCTGACGCTGTTCAAAGCCGTCGCCGGGCCGGAGTCGGTGTTCGGCGAGGCCCTGAACGATTTCTACCAAGGCCAGGAAGATCGCTTGACCATTGAGCTGCTGGCTTCCCGCGAGTCGGGTGCGCAGAGCGAGACCTAACGTGCGCCGGAACCACGCTAGGTCCGCATGCAGACTCCGAGCATAAGTCCGCAAACGGGGCCGGGGGTTGGGGGCTGTGACCGGTCTCATCCCCTCCGGATTTCTTTGGCCAAGGATAGTCTGGCTAATGGGGCCGAAGCGATAATGGTAGGGCTGGAAACATCGCGCCACAGTGACTGTAGGATCCTCGACTGAATAGGCTTCACTCGACGATTCGAGCCCCGACGCCCGGGGACGGACTGGGTTAAACACCGCGCGGCCTGATCCGTCCCACCATGAACCCTCGCCTCTACATCGCCAATCTTCCGCTCACGATCACCGAAGCCCAGCTGCAGGCAGCCTTTGCGCCCTTCGGTACCATCACCCACACCTTCATCGCCCTGGACCGCGCGACCGCGTCCCCGAAGGGCTTTGCCTTTGTCACCTACGGCACGATGCCGGAAGCGGATGCCGCCATCGCCGCCATGGCGGGAGCCGAACTGGAAGGTCGCCCGCTCACCGTCAGCCTCGCCCGCGAGCCGGAACCGGCGCCGGTCCGCCGAGTCGTCGCGCCGCCGCGCCGCCCCAGCCCGGGTGCTCGCACCGGTTTCGGCGCCCGCCCAGCCGTACCGAGCGGCCAGCCCGGCCGCTGAACCGTCGTTCGCCATTCTTCCTCCCCCCTCCACGCCCGGCCGACCGCCGGGCGTTTTTTTGGGCGGCCAGAAGCGGCCAGGTCGCGGATGCCTGATGATGCCGGCAATTGGGGTATCTGCTGTCCAGCAAGGCCCACAGGGACGTGGGCCCTCCACCTCAAGCCAGCGACCGATGTGGTCAGACGTTGCCGTTTGTAACCTACGGTGAGGAGGGAAGAGCAGGACAGGTGCGATGCAGTGCTCCGAAGCCTTCAGCAGGATCGCTCCAATTCGTGGCAATTTGAGCAATTCGAGTCTCTCGGGTCTGAGGTCAGCGGATTCATGGGTTAAACTCTCCGGAATTGTCGACGACTCTCCATCGCGGGACAAGGGGTCCATCTTCGGGCCGGGTCGGGCGGGAGACCAGCGGAGTGATCGGCCGTTTGCCGGGCAGCCAAGCTTCGATGACTCCGGCGAGCCTGGCCTGACCGGTTTTCTCCAGGATGTAACCGAGGCGCTGGGTGGTCGCGATTTCGTTTTCCGCGGCGAGCGTCGCGCGCAGATCCGCGACGTCGATCGTGGGCAGCAACGGGCGGATGGTTTCGATCGCCCGCCCGATGCCGCCGATGCGCGGGGCATAGCGCACGAGGTCGAAAACGGTGACGGCGGGCGTGCTCACGCGCGTCGGCGCAAACGCGTTGGGCAAGGGTTGGGTCGGCGTGCCGGCAATGCCTCGCTTGACGAAGAACACCATTTTCAGGCGACCGAGTTCGATGGGCCGGCGGGGCGTGTCGGTCATCACCTGCGTGACCTGGATGGCCTGAGGATTTGCCCCGAGGACACCGGCCGCGGATTGCAGCGCCAGATAATAGGGGTGCTCGAGCCACGTGAAGTAATCATCGAGCCACCAATCGATCGGCGGAGCACCCGTGGCCTGGTTTTCGGGAGTGACGATTAGGAAGAAGGCCTGCGCCGGCGAAACGCGCACGACGCGGTTCCCCAGGCGCCGCAGTTGGCTCTTGGCCGCCTCAAGCGAGAGCCCGGTTGCCGCCACCAGTTGCGCCAACTGAAACCCGACGCGCCCAACCTTCAACTGGTCGTCGATAAAGGTCGCCGCAGCCTTGGTTCGTCGACCTACCGGTTTCGTGGGATCGCTCATTACGTTTGCGAGAAATGCTGTATAACGGCTGTTATTGCAAACATAATAACCGCCCACAAAGGCACCATTGATCGCGCTATAGGATCATCACTAACGCTTTATCTTATTATCATCCTCTCCTGTTCTGGAGCTCTACAATCAGGGACACCACGAAACACACAAAACACACGAAAAGGTCAGACACTCTGGATGGAGTCGGCCCCGGGGCTGCCACTATTCAGTGACTCCATCTCACCGCGATTGGGTTAGCTTTGGGCCGGAACGATGCAGCCCCGAACCGCAAAACGCGTTTTGCTCCGGACGAGAAGAAACGGGTAGGGCGGCGAGTCCCTTCGCCGCCGCATTCACCTACGGCGGGCAACGAATTGCCCGCCCTACCTCCAACCCGCAGCTGTTTCCTAGGAGCTGGAGGGAATTTAGGAACGAAAGAGCGGTTTAGTGTTTGTGTGTAGGGCCGGCGCTGGTCGCCGCGCCTGTATTCGCTCGTGAATCGGCCTGCCGACGAGCGGCCGCCCTACATTCAATTGCATGATTCCGGATGCGGCTATCCCTTCGTGTGCTTCGTGTCTTTCGTGGTGGAATCCGATTGAATCGTTCTGGCTGAAGACCCTCCCTACTTCGCAGCCGGTCCCCGGAGGTTCCGGGCCATGTTGTCGATGGCAGTGGCGGGGACCTGTATCCGCCAGCCATCGGGCGCGCGCTGCAGGTTAAGCACGACCACGTTGTAGCGGGCGCGATCATCGAGCGCGGGCGGCAGGTTGCGCGCTTCCTTATTTGTCAGGACGGGCAAAGGCGGTGCGGAAGCCGCCCGGTTGCCGGCCACCAGGAGCCCCACGATCGCCCGCTCGCCGTCGACTTCGTGCAGCCAGCTGACTTGGGCGCGGTCGGGCGAAATGTGCGCAAGCGTGACGCCGGCGACCAAGTCCTCGGGAGTGGCGTAGAGCAAGCGGCTCTCCGGCGGCAGCGTATCGAACCAGGCGCGGGCCTTCGCCCGGGCGTCGTCCCCAAACTGAAAAGTATCCCGAACGCTCGCGACATCGCCGCTGGCCGCGGCCCACAGCAGCGTGGTCGTCGTCGCCTGCGGGCTGGCCCGGCCGGCGTTGCGCCAGGCGGTCGCCGGCATCCACTCGCCCACCGGCCAGACGGGCGCCACCGGCCTCTCAATCGGAGCAGGCGCGAGCGAAGGCACCGCGTGATCGGCGGGCAGAGGGCGCGCCGCGACCTGCAGCTCGCGGCGAAGTCGTTCCCCCTGCGCCTGCAATTGCGCCAGGTTTTCTTCCTGCCGCGCCATGACGGCGAATCGGTCTTGCAGTGCCTTGGCCGCAGCGCGTTCCCACTGCCAGATCACGCCCACGGTGATCACGGCGGCCAAGGTCAGCAGCGGCAGGAATCGTCGGCAGCGCATGGTCGCGGGGATGTCAGAACCAGGTGCTCAGCGGGCCAACCGGGGCCGCGTCGCTCTCGATGACGAGGTGGGCGATGCCGGCCTTGCGCGCTTCGTCGAGCACCCAGTTCAATTGCGGAAAGCGGGCGCCCGGCGCGCTCACGATGATTCGGGATTCACCAGCGGGTGCCGTGGCCTGGTGCTGGATCATCAGGGCGAGAAACTCATCGAGCCTCACCGGTTCGCCGTCCCAGGTGAGCGTGCCCTGCGGCGATACCGCAACCGCCACACCGGCCGGTTTGGTCGTCGAGGGCGTCACCGACATCGGCTGCACGTTGGGCGCACGTACCGCCGCCACTTGCTGCAATCGGGCCGCTTCCGAAATGCGCCGTGACGTGAGCTCGCGTTCGAGCTGCCGATTCTCGTCCTGGACCGTCGCCATGGCCCGGACCAGCGTGGACTCCCGCGCCGCGAGCGCCGCCGTGGACTCCTCATTGGCCTGATGCTGCTGAAAGATCATCAAGGCGCCGCCCGCCAGTGTGGCCGTCGCCGCGGCCGGCCAGAAGGCGCTGGCCAGAGAAGCCATGAGTCCCGGAGCTGTGGCCTTGGCCAGCGCGGCTCCCGCCACCTGCACGGCCAGGCCCGCGGGCACCGGCGCGACGGCCGACGCGGTCAGGGCGCCACCCAAGGCCGCCACGGTTGAAGTCACGCCACGCCGGAGCAGTCCGGCGTGCAACTTCTCCAGCGCTCGGTCCACACGCTTGCGCGCTGCTTCCTCACTGACGGCCAACGCGGAGCCGATCTCGGAAAATGACCGGCCGGAAAAAAACCGTAACACAATCGCCTCCCGCTCGTCCGGCTTCAGAGCGACGAGGGCATCGTCGAGCAGCGGACGAAGCCGCTCGGATTCGGCGGAAAGATCCGCCGGGTTTTCGGTGGGTTGCATGGAAAAGGAGGTTGCTTCGCGTTGTTTGCGGCGCTGTTCGCCACGCACCCAGCTGGCGGTCGCGTGGTGGGTAGTGATGTAGAGCCAGCCGGCCAGCGTGGCATGGCCCAGGAGGGAGGGAGCCTTGCGGGCCAGCGCCACAAAAACCTGTTGCGCCACGTCGTCGGCCGCATGCGCATCCCCGCCCACGCGTCGCAGGGCCGTTGCCCGGACCATCGGCAGGTGACGCTGGACCAGCGCGGTGAAGGCGGCGTCGGAGTGTTCCTTCACAAACTGACGCAGGTGCTCGTAATCGGTATTCATGGGTCTCTTTACCCAAAGGCTGCCGCCAATCCCCAAACCGGACAAAATTAATCATGTCGTGCCACTAAAGGCGTCCGTTGCGGGATATGTTATGTGGACGCCTTGGCAAGGTCCTAGACCCTCGCTGACTCCCCGCTCTTTGCGCTCCGCCCCCCGCTCCAAATGTCCCACGGAACGCTCGCCCGGCCGAAGGGTCGCACTAGATTCATCCCATGAAATGGATGCTGCTCTGCGCCGTTGTGCTGTTGGGCTCCCTGCGAGGAGAGCCGGAGCTCACCCCACCCAGAGTACGAGATAGGTTGCTCACGAGGATCAAAGAAACCTTGCCCCCACCGTCGGTCGAAGCTCAGACGGGGGACAAAACGGAGCCGGCTGGCACCGTGCTCGTGCTGGACCCGATCGTGGTCTCGGAATCGAAAGGCCAGCGCGAATTGGTCAAGCTGTTGGCCAGCGAACAGCAGCGGTTGGCTGATGAAGCTTTCGGCTTCAGCAAGGGCGGCACGATCTACCGCACCGACCGCTTGGAACTCGGCGGCTGGTATTCCCGGAATACCGGCTGGCAGTTCCTTAAAATCAAATGGTGAAAGCCAAGGCCGGGTGCCGGCAAGCAGCACCCCTACGTCATGGCGCCTCGTAGGGGCGTCGCTTGACGACGCCCGTTTTGATGTAGCGTACCCGCTCCAAGCCTCCGAGAACTCCCTCTAGGAAGAGGACCGAGGCCGTGAGCTCAGCCGAACGGGTGCCCGAAAGGGCGGGGTGTGTGCCGGAGCATCGCAATCAGGCACTGGCCGGTGTCACTTGTTAACGTAAGTCTCAATAATTCGAGATAATCCGTGCAATTCGTGTCTCTCGGGTCCGTGGGACGCCCTGCGCCCCGCGCGTCGCGTTCCTCCTTGCGCTTCGGCGCGCGCGCAGCGGAAGCTGGAGCGTGACTTCCAGTGAGCAACTTTGCCTCGCCTGCGGGCTGTGCTGTGACGGCACGCTCTTCGACAACGTGCGACTGGAGCCCGGCGACGATGCGAAACAGTTGAAGGCGCTCGGCCTGCCGGTGAAGGCTTCCCGCGCCCGAACGCCCGTGACCTATTTTCCCCAGCCGTGTGCCGCCTTGTGCGCGGACCGCACCTGCCGGCTCTACAAGCAGCGCCCGCAGCAGTGCCGCACCTACGAATGCATGGTCTTCAAGGAAATGGCGGCCGGCCGGCTCGAGCCCGCCGCCGCGCTGCGCCAGGTGAAAAGCGCCCGGCGCCAGGCCGACCGGGTGCGTCGCCTCCTGCGCGAGCTGGGCGATGCCGACGAACCGCGCTCCCTGGGCGAACGCTTCCACCGCATGCAATGCCGCATGGAGGCCGAAGCCCCCGACGAAGCCGCCCTCGCCACCTTCGCCGACCTCAGCCTCGCCGTGCACCGCCTCAAACTCCTCGCCCACGCCAAATTCTTCGTCCGCCCCTGAGCCCCGGTCGCGGCGGTCGCGCCCAAACCCGGGTGCCGTCAAGCGGCACCCCTACACCATGATCCCATCGTAGGGGCGTCGCCGGCCGACGCCCGTATTTCCATCAAGGTCTCCGTCCCCCGTCCCTGTTCCATCCTGCTGGCCCTTCGCTCCTCGCCCTGCTCACCGCTCACTGCTCCCCGCTCACCGCTCACTGCTCACTATCTGCATTCCCCCTCCGACAAAAAGCCTTCCGCGTTCCGCACTCCGCATTCCGCCTTCTTCACCCCGCTCACTGCTCACTGCTCCCTTCTCACTCCTCCCTGCTCACCGCTCACTGCTCACTCTTTCCTCACCCCATCCGCCGGCGCACCGCCCGGAAATAATAAATCAGCGGCACCATCGACAGCACCGTGAGCACACTGATCACGACCATCAGGTGTTGTTCGACCGAGGGATTCGCGAGGATCGCGCGCGCGGGCGCATCGTTGACGTGTTGGGCAAACCCCACCGACGCCTCGACGGCGCGACTGGCCACGCCGAAGCCGCCGCTCTGCGCGGTGTCCCAGCCTAGGGCGGAAAGCCAGGAGTAAGCATTGTATCCGACCGAGGCGCAACCGACCGCCAGCCAGCCAAACGCCACCGTGCCGAGACTGAACACCCCGAAGCTGCACGTGCCGATCGTGAACAGGCCGGCCGACACCGCGCCCACGCTGATCGGTGCCACCGCCACGCCGCCCCAGGCGAAAACCAGACCATAGGCGCGATCCCCACCTGCGAACCAGCCGACCACCGGCGGTTGGCCCTCGTCCGGAGCCGCGAACCGCCAGTGCACCAGCGGCACGCCCAGCAATGTCAGCCGGCTGCAGTACTCCCCGGCCGCCGACCCGACCTGGTCGCGCTCGGCGCGAAAGAGCTCGGGATGCGCCCGCCGCTCGGACGAACGCAAGGCCCGCTGGGTCCGCAGCACGCGCAACAAGGTTACGGGTGCCATCACGAGAAACCCGATCGCCAGCACCTGGGCGGCAACCGCAAACGCCACCCGGTGATCCCACCATTGCCACGCGCCGGCCCGCAGCAGCCACAAGGCCCCGAGGTAACCGAAAACGCCGACGAAGGCACCGATGGTAATCCTCACCACCGCGCGCCGCTCCCGCGGGGTGCGGGACTGATCGAGGTTGGAGCGCAGGATCAGCAGGGCGTTGATCACGCCGCTCCACGAGGCGATGGCTGTCGCGATGACCGTCGTCTTGGCCAGGGTGCCGCCCTTGGCAACCATCCCCGCACCAGCACCGACAACGGCGGCCTGGGCCGACGGCGGCGCGACCAAGGTCGGGAGCGACGCCAGCGTGGCCATCGTGAACACCTTGCCCGGCGTGCTGCGCGCCAGCGCCCCCTCGACGAAGGCCAGCACCTGCTCCTGCAGCACCTTGCGACCGCGGGACAACCGCTGTTTCACCGCATCTTCGGTCAGGTCGAGATCTACGGCAACGTGCTCGATCGAGCGGTGTTCGCGGTAATAGAGGATGAGCGGCTCGCGGTAAATCTCCGGCACGCGCTCCAGTGCGCTCCACATCAGGGCCTGCTCTTCCTCTTGGACAGCTTGGTCGGGAATGGCCTCATCGGACGAGGGCACCTCCGCCGCCTCGTCCAGCGGGTCCGCCCGCCGCACCGGCTCGCGTCCGGCGGCCCGATGAAACCGGCTCACCTTGAAACGCAAGATGCCGCACAGCCACGGCCGCAGTTTTTCGGGCTCGCGCAAATTCGCCAGCTGGCTCCACGCCTCGATGAAGGTTTCCTGGGCGATGTCCTCGCTCTGCGTGATGCCGCCCGTCGCCGAAAACGCCAGGGAGCAGAGCAACCGCTGGTAGCGCTCCACAATCAGACGAAAGGCCTGGCGGTCGCCGGCCAAACTGGCCGCCACCAGGTCGGCGTCGCTGGTCATAACATTCAGGGAGGACATGGCTGCAGAGCGGAAAACGGAGGATGACATACCTACAGGTGCCAAAAAAGCACCGACCGGTGACAAGGTTTCCCGGAAAAAGTGATCAATTCCACTTTTTGCCAAAATCCTGTCACCGCCCGCCCCCGTTTGGGCACCCATGGACGAACCTTCAAATCAACCCTGAATAACTCATCCATGAATACAATCCTCCATTCCCGTCCCTTCGTCCTCACCGCCAGCCTCCTGCTCGCCACGGCGTTGCACGCGGCCGCGCCGACGCTGATCGACGATTTTGCCAATCCCGCCCACACCGCGAACGGCGCGGGCCGCATGCTCTTTACCGACAAGGACGCCGGCAGCCAGTCCAGCGCCACCCAGCGCTGCGAAAACGGCGTACTCATTGTGCAGGGCGAACTGAAACCGGGGCGCGGCGCGCCGGCGTTCATCTCGATCCCGCTGCTGCTCGCCCCCGACGCCAAGCCGGCGGATGCCAGCGCCTTCACCGGTGTCCGCCTGAAAGTGAAACTCGTCCAGGGCAGCCTGTCCGTGCAGGTCGCCAGCGCCGACGTGGATAATTTCGACTACCACGCCGCGCCCGTCGTGGCGCCACGCGGGCAATTCACCGAAGTACGGGTGCCGTTCGCGGCCATGAAGCGGGCGTGGTCGGCGCAGACCCCGCTCAGCACCAAGCTGGTCACCAGCGTCAACTTCGTGGCCTTCGGCATGGCGCCAGGTGCCTTCGCCTTCGAGGTGGACGAGATCGGCTTCTATTGAAAACGCCTTCCGCTTGAAGGGGCGCAAACCACTGCGTCCCTCAAGGACGGACCAAGGTCCGTCCCTACAAGAGACCAACCCCATCCAGCCCAACGCGACCATCATGCCTGCATCCATCCTTCCCGTCCGAGATCTCACCCCTTCCGCCATCCAACCGATGACTCCTCCGGCTTCAGCACGGCTTGACTACCTCGACGCCACCCGCGCCTTCGCGCTGGTGCTGGGCGTCGTCTTTCACGCCAGTCTTTCGTTCGTGCCCTTCTTCATGGGCTGGGCGGTGCAGGATGTCTCGACCAGCCAGCTGGCTGCGAACTTCCTGCTCGTCAGCCACTCCTCCCGCATGGCGCTGTTCTTCCTCCTCGCCGGGTTTTTCAGCCAGGGCATGCTCCAGCGTCGGGGCCTGGGGGCGTTCCTTGGCACGCGGGTGGTCCGGATCGGCGTGCCGTTTGCCGCCGGCTGGTTTCTGCTGCGCCCCCTGATGATCTCCGGCTGGGTCATCGGCGCGGCGAGCCTGCGCGGGGACTATGATTT
>JBDKHE010000132.1:0-4889 GCA_039797805.1 Verrucomicrobiota bacterium | reverse complement strand
TCGGGAGAGCGCGCTTACGCTGAATGTTACCACCGGTAACATGTAAGTGCGCCCTCAATGAAATTGAGGGACTTCCACCTGACCTTGCGGGGATGGTTCCGTTACCGGCGTGTCGGTCGACGCATAGAGCGGTGCATGGACGAATTTTCTGATGCTCTTATGCAATGGGCTTGGCGATTCATGGGATTGATTTACGGGGAGTTTCCTGAGACTGCGGCAAGGCTGATCCTCTCGGCTGCTCTTCGCAAGCTGCGGCAGCTTGCGAAGAGGCTTTTCCGGTCGGTGTTTCCCTCCCGTGGCCGTCATGCGCGCGGAAATCGGCGGGGGCGGCACGTTCGGCATTGATGAACGCTTCGCCCTCGCGGCTTGGATGTCCAAACCGGCTCCGTTCTTCCGGGTTTAGGTTTGGTGTGTAGACGCCGTGCCCCGTGCCGTGCTGCCGTGGGGTCTAGCGTCCTGATTGATAACCGACGGAACGCAGGGAGGAACCGATGACCAGGAGCGTCGAGGAGCAGATGGCCGACATCGAGCGCCGGATGAAGCAGCTCAGGGCGCGCAAACAGCGCATCGTGGCTAGGGAGAACGCCAAGGCGCGCAAGCGGCGCACCCATCTGATCATCCGGCTGGGCGGCATCCTCTCCAACGAGGGCGTGCTTGGCTACGACGAGGGCGTCTGGAACGACGAGGGCAACCGGCAAAGGCTGCTGGACATGCTCAAGGCCCATGCCGCCGAACTGCGCGCATGGGCCTCTGACGCGGGCGTGAGGCTCCCCAGCGCTGAGTCGGCGGGTGAGCTGCGGGAACAGGTTCGTGACCTGCCCCAAGAGCCTCAGATACAGGAGCAGCCGGGCTATGGCTACCAGCCCGGATTCCAACAGCCACAGCAATGGCAGCAGCAGCCTTGGAACTGAGTCGGTTTCTTCTCTTCATCGGGGCGGAGCCCCTTTTTATAGAATCTTTTGTACTCTTTTAGACTCCCCGCAGGCCTTACGGCAGTAGGGGAAACGCACTATTAAAGGGGAGAAAATGGGAGATTAAAGGGGAGATTTTGGGAATTATTTAGGGGAGGTTTTGGGAGAATAAAGGACGCTTTTGAGGAATAAAAACGAGGTTTTGGGAGAATAAAGGGTAGAAAATATAAAAATCTCGTTTTTATGGTAGAATGCAGTCATGTCCGATGAGATCGTGAAGTACTCGAACCAGTTCAACAATCAGGCGCTGCGCAAGTTCACCGCGCTCGATCTTGATTTGCTGATGGCCATCGCGTCTCGCGTGCGGGACAAGGGCACGGACGAGGTGGCGTTCACGTTCGAAGAATTGAAGCGGCTGGCCGGACTTCAGAGGAACATGACCAACGATGAGTTCGCCAAGCAGATTGCCAATGTGAACCGTCGCCTGCTCGCGCTCAACTTCGAGTTCCAGAACGAAGAGCACGACATCATCCAGTTCGCCCTGTTCGCAGGCTTCGTCACCAGCCCGACCAAACGCACACTCACCGTATCGGTGAACTCGCGCTTCTCGTTCCTGCTTAACGACCTCACCTCGCAGTTCACCCGCTTCGAGCTGGCCGAGTTCACGGCCCTGCGCTCCAGCTACGCCAAGGAGTGCTACAGGAGGCTCAAGCAGTACCGACAAACCGGTGTGTGGAAGGTCAGCCTTGAGGACTTCCGCCGACTGCTCGACGTACCCAAATCGTATCGGCCGAGCGAAATCAACAAGTATGTTCTTAAGCCGATTGAGGAGGAGTTGGGACCTCTGCTGAATCTGAAGGTGCATCGCAAGTACCTGAAGAAGAAGCCGGGACGTGGCCGCGCTTCCCTTGTCGGGTTCGAATTTGAATTTGACCCGGAGAAGGTACCCGGCGGCGCTCCCGCTCCGCGCGTGGAGCTGTCCGGCTCCGTGGTGACCGATGAGGCGAGGAAGTCGCTCAGGGACGTGTCGAAGACGCCCGTGCCCGATCTGTCGGTGCCGGGCGAGGGACCGGCGCTCGACCCTGATACTCAGGCGTTCCTCGACGCGCACGGCGGTCATGGATTCGCCGGTGCCGAGGGGTATGTCTCCGACTGGCCGAGTGCTGCGTGATGGTATGTGAAAGCCCGTCCGGGCTTGCGCTCGGACGGGCCGGGTGCCGTTTAGCGGCTGTTTCTCATCGCCCAGACGGCCAGGGCCGTGAGGATGATGTCCGCGGCGATGGGATGCACCGCCGGTGCGAGACAGACGGCGATGACCGCCATCAGCAAATCAAGATCGAGCGCGGTGAACTTGCGGCGGAACGAGCCAGGGCTGAACTGGATGCGTATAAGGCGGCCCACGATGGTCTGACACCATTCGAGGTGGCCAGACGCAGCCATGATTCACAGGCCATGCCCGATGATCGGATGGAGCCTGGTATCGAGCCGACTCTTTTCTGAACAAGGGGCCTGCCGCGGGCTCCGACCCGCGGCAGGTTGCGCCGTCAACGGCGGCTGGATGCCATCGCCCAGACGGCCAGGGCCGTCACGGTGATGTCGGCCGCGATGGGATCCATCACGGGAGCGAGGCAGATGACGATGACCGCCATCAGCCATATCCAGGGCCGGCCGTGCGGCCCCTTGTTACCCATGCGCATGTGCTGCGCCTTTCGTTCGGGCCGCGCCGCGACTGGCGCGGCAGCGTCGCCCGGCGGATGCCGGGCGGTCGGTTTTCGTCCCTGCTACAAGACGTCCATCGACGACGCCAATCGTATCGGCTAAGATGGAAACGCCGGCGGAGGCGCTGCTAACTTCCCCCTTACGATCAGGCGGGCATGCATGACTTTTCGGGGATGGCCGATGCCGGCGGGATGGGTTACCCGCCATCCCCTTTGATTGGGCCGTGGCCCCGCGTCTTCGGATGCGGGGCCGGCGTCTTCAAACACCAACCCTTTGCATTACTGGTCTGTTCAATCCAAGGTCCAAGAGCTATAATTTCCTTGTCAGACGCACGTCTGGCATACCTAATCAAGGGGGGCAAAAATGTTACGTACCAAGCATTTGAAGATGGCAGTGGTTCCAATGACTCTGCTGGCGCTCCTGTCGACGGCAGTCCCGGTGGCATCTGCTCAAGAAACCACTGACGAGTCGTTCTATGAACTTACCACCACTCCGTCGGGCGGGGACATGATTGTCGGCGAACCTGGCACAACGATTCTCTTTGATTCCAGCAACGGCGAATTGGTGGACGTGCTGCCGCCGAGCGAGGCTGAAGATTATTCGGTAACTGTCTCGCGTGGATGCGCTGATTCCAATGCTGGATGCTGGGCTGGCGGGAACGCTTTGGGTGACATGCAGTTTGCAGGCACCGGAACGGCAACGGGGTCCTGGCCGTATCGCAACAGCTATACGACCGGCAATAAGTCGGGACAGATCACCTTCGCAATCAATGGAGTTACATACACCCCTGTCGCAGCTGGTCCGTGGATGCGCATCGCCACGGCAGACGGCTCTGGCGTCGACGGCGTATCCGTTACCCGCTGGTAAGGATGTCTTTCTAAATTTCGGGCCGGTGTCTTCGGATGCCGGCCCTTTGCGTTCCCGGCGTTCTCACAGGCCGAGTCCGTAGCCTCCCGTGCCCCAGCCCATGCCGATGTTGAGCGGGTCGGCGGGGTCGGAGAGGTCCCATGTCTCCTCCATGTCGGGTTCGGCCTGTTTTTCGGCCTGTTTGCGTTCGTTTTCGGCCAGCCGCTCGTCAAGCCGTGTCTTGAACCTGTCGGTGAGCGCCTTTTTCGTCCTGATGGGCTTCGGGGGTTCCTGCGGGGCCTGTGGCGGCGTTTCACGAGCCTGCGGGCGTTCCTGTGGCCTTTCGGCCGGTTCAGGGCTTGAAGGGGCCTGTGGCGCGCCTGAGGGCCGTTGGCGGCGTTTGACGGCCGTCAGGATGCCTTGCGCTTGGTCGGAGAGCCGCCCGATCATGGCCCTAAGCGCGTCGAGGAGCCGGTTCAGGGCCTGGATGCGCCGGTTCTCCTCGCACAGGTCGCCCCTGCCGCCGCGTTTCTCCATCTCGCGGCTGGCGTATCCCTCGTGGATGGTGGGGATGCGTTCGATGCCCCGCGCCTTGAAGCTCCGATGGTCGATGACGGCGTATCCGGGGAGCAGGGCGTTGCAGGAGTCGGCCCACTCGCGCCTGAGCCTTTCGAGGAACTCCTTGGAGTCCAAGGGGTTGTTGCTCACGTTGACGCGCTTCCAGACCTTGCGGTTTCTGGCGCCGATCTTCTGCCGTCCGGTGTCGGGGTCGATGACGGGGATGCGCCGGCCGTTGGCGTCCAACGCGAACTCGCTGCGGCTCTTCGCCGCCCATCTGCCGGTCTTCGGGTCGATGCGCCGGTTGGCGACGAGGATGTGCGCGTGGGGGTTACGTCCGTCCTTGTCGGTGTGGATGGCGTACGTGCAGGCGTAGCCGTTGGCCGTGATGTTCCATGAGATGAAGTCCTCCAGTGCGCGGAAGCGTTCGCGGGCGTCGAACTCGCGGGGCAGGGCGACCATGATCTTCTTCGCGGGCCTCGCGTCGGAACGTTTCTCGGCCATCTCGACGGCGTTGAACAAACGCTCCGGGTCGAGGTACTCGCCGGGCGCGCCCTCGGGCAGCATCGTGCATACATGCTCGACGCGCTCCCTGCGGCCGAACCCGTTGAACGCCTCGCCGGTGCGCTCGTCGCGCATCCGACGCGAGGTGATGTACGAGCAGGAGGCGACGGCGCTGGAGCCGGCGGCACGGCTCACGTTCGACACGTGCAACGAGTAGATCGCCACGGGACTGTACTCCTTTCCGGGAATCCAAAGGGCCGGGAGGCCCGTTGGCCCTCCACCGGGGAGGTGGCCGGCACCCCGCCGGGACGGGGCGCGGATCCAAGCGGCGCACGCTTGGCCCCCACGGAG
>JBDKHE010000131.1:0-2515 GCA_039797805.1 Verrucomicrobiota bacterium | reverse complement strand
CACCGACAGGGCGGCTGCGACCAGAATACCGAGAAAGGGCAGTCGGTTCATCGTCGAAGGCGCAGGACGGACGCTCAACGAGCGACCGCGTTGATCCACTGGTCGACCAACTTGCGGCCGGCGTAGTCGCGCTCGGCCACTTTTCCGTCGGCCCCGATGACGAGTTTGTCCTCGGCCACCAGCTTGCCGTCCGGTCCGTACACCTTGAAGTGGGGGATGGAGCGCATGGCGAACTGCTTGGCGACCGGGGACTGCCAGTCGATGCGGCTGATGCCCGGGCGGTTGATGTCCACTTTCACCACGGCAATGTCGGCGTTCTTCTGGTGGAGCAAGGCGAGGGGGCCGTCATAGCCGCGGCACGGCGGGCAGTACTCGCTGGTGAAATCGAAGACCGTCGTCTTCCCCGGCACAACATAGTCGGCGAGGTTGACCTTTTCGCCATGGGCGATGCGCAGCGGTTCCGGGCCCTTGGTGGCGGCGGCGAAAACCGGAACGAAGAGAAGCAATGAACAGAGTAATGAAGCGAGGGATCTCATGGTGGGTAGAATGATGTCCGATGTCTGCGCTGGCGCAAGCGGGCGGTGCGAGGGCTTTCCGTCAGGGGGTGTTCAGGAGGGATTGGGCCGCGCGGGTGACGTAGCTCTCCGTGCCCGAGGTGGTGGCCGCGCGCTGCGCAAGCGGGGTGAGTAGGGCTCGCCAGGCCGATGGGAAGGGACGGGGCACGCGTTCGGCGATGTTCAGGGCGAGGAGCGCGGTCTCGGGTGAGCGTGGTTTTTTCAGTTCCTGTTCGAGCACGGCCCACGCCGGGGTGTCGTCGCTTTCACGGAGAAGGATCTCGGCAGCCGCGAGGCGCACGACGGGTTCGGCATCGGACAACAGGGGTCTGGCGGCGGTCGCCGCCGTGGGCCCCTGCAGGCAGGTTGCCGCCCAATACCGCAAGACGGCGAGCGGGTCGTGCAGAGCGGCGGCGAGCAGGGCGGGGTCGGTCGGTCCCGGTTGCTGGAGGGCGTCGATCAAGTTCAGGAGGCTTTCCAACGGATATTGCCCGTCGTCCGCCGCCGGCAAGGTGGGGGACTGTCCTCGGGCCAGCGCGAGCAACAGCGGCTCAGGGAGGAAGCCGGTGTCGCGGACCGCCATTTGGTGGGCGCGCAAGGCCTGACGAAAGGCGGTCAGTTGCGGCAGGTACCTGGGATCACCGGCGAGATTGTGCACGTTGTCGGGATCCGTTGCGCAGTCGAAGAGTTCCTCGACGGGCTTGGGCTGGAAGAAGGCGTCCTGGGTGGGAGTGAGTCGTCCGGCGCGGTGCAGCGCAGCCCATTCCTGCATGGAGGCCTGGCGCCAGATGTATTCGAGGTGCTGGCCCCAAGGCTGAGCGGGGGCGTAGTTGCGGATGTACCGGTACCGGCCGTCGGTGACGGCCCGGGACAGGTCGTAGCGTTCATCCATGCGGTCACGCATGAGGAAAGTGAACGCAGGCGGAGGGGTGCGAAAAGCCCCGGCGAAGGCGCGGCCGTGGAACTGGGCGCCGGGCTTCAATCCAGCGAGGCTCAGCATGGTGGGGGCGAGGTCGATGGTGTTGATGACCTCCGGCATGCGGCTGCCGGGTGCCGCGGGGGCAAGGTGGCGGAATTTTTCCGGCACATGCAGCACCATGGCGATGTGGGTGCCGTTGTCGTAGAGATAACGCTTGGAGCGCGGGAGGCACCCGCCGTTGTCGGAGTAGCTGAGGATGATGGTGTCGTCTGCGAGACCATCGGCCGCCAGTTCTGCCAGCACTTTGGCGGCAGCGGCATCGGCGCGGGAGACGCAGTCATAGTACTGCGCGAGATCAGCGCGGACCGTGGGTGTGTCCGGCAACCAGGCGGGTACCCGCACCTTGGCGGGATCGGTGATCAGCGTCTCGCGCTGGTGCAGGCGGCTTTCGTGGGATTGCTCGAAGTTGAAGACGGCAAAGAACGGCTGGCCCGGCCGCCGGTTGCGCCAGTGGGCCTGGCGGCCATTGGCGTCCCAGACGCCGTCGAGACTGGCGGAGGTGTTGTAGTCGGTCTTCGCGTTGTTGGTGCAGTAGTAACCGGCCTTGCGGAGGAGGGCCGGAAACAGCCGGACGCCGCCGGGCAACGACGGATCACTGCGCATGTGCTGGGCGCCATCGGCATGGGCGTAGCGGCCGGTGATAATGCTGTAGCGGGTCGGGGCGCAGACGGGTGCGGTGGAATGCGCGTTCAGCATCACAATCCCGTCGGCGGCCAGACGGTCGAGTGCAGGAGTCCGCGCGAGGGGATCGTCGTAAGGACCGGAGAAGGAGGCGGTATAGTCCTCGCTCACCAGCCAGACGATGTTGGGACGATCGGCGGCGCGGCCGGCGAGGAGGGAAGCCAGCAGGAACGCCAGCAGGGGAAAAAGGGGCTTCATGCGGGCCGGTGGACGGTGGGCAATCATTTGCCCGCGAGGCCGGCTGGCATGGACTCGCGGGTGATTACGCGGGGGTCCCGGTAGAACGCCTTGCAGTGGCGGT
>JBDKHE010000130.1:0-2981 GCA_039797805.1 Verrucomicrobiota bacterium | reverse complement strand
CTCCACGACCGATTGCCGCCAAGGTCAGGCAGGCCAGAATGAGAAGTAGCTTGGATTTCATGGTTGGCACCGACTGCGCTTAGAAACTGACCGTGGTCTTCAACACGAGGTAGCCCCACCGGGAGCCACTGGTGATGGAGCTGACGTCGCCGCGGTCGCCGGAAATGGTGAGCGGGGTGAGTCCGTCCATCAGGTGATATTCGGCTTTGGCCACGCACCATTTGGTGACCTTGTAGCTGACGGCAAAGCAATGATCCTTGGAGTAGTTTTCCGGCAGGTTTTTCTGGGCGGAGGTGCCCTGACGGCTGTCGCAGTTGTAGGCGTAGTAGTAGCCCAGACCGATCCTGTCCGAAGCCTCATAGGACACGCTGCCGTAATAGTATTGCAGGTGGTTTGAGTAGGGACTTGTGGGGGGCTGACCAAGCAGGGCCAGGGCCGGCACGCTGGCCACGCCGTGCAACTGGTCGATGAGCTTGTATTCGCCGGCGAAGATCCAGCGGCCGTACGTGTATTCACCGGAGATCGTGCGGAACAGCACGTCCACGTTGCTCACCCCGGCCGTGGTTCCGGCAAACATTCCCGAATAGTCCCAGGCCCCCGCCCCCAGCATCGTGTCCACGAGGCCGGCCAGCGCGAGGTCGTTGCCGGACAGGACATCAGTGGCGCCGAGAACGCCGCGCATCCGGGTCTTGGGCACCTGTTGGAGCTAGTAGCCGAGCTTCAGTCCCTCGACCGGCAGGTTCCAGAAGAGTGAGAGGCCATTGATGCCATGCCCGAGATCCCATTCATTGAACTTGATCAAGGAATAGCTGACGCCCCGCAGGAGAGGAGTGTCGGCACCCTTGATGTTTTCCTTGGCTCCGGCGAAAACCTGGTAATCAAGGCTGCCGGCGCGGCCGATGTCGAAGGTGCCGTAAATCGTGAGGCCGTCAAACGACGCATCGATCGCCCGCAGGGAGCGCGGGTAGAAGGAGAAGGGCAGGGAGGCGAAAGTCCGGATGGCGTCGAGATCCTGCGAGTCATTGTAGAGACCGTGGGGGAGCTTGTTGCGGCCCACGCGCACGCCGAAATGTTGGTTGAAGGAATAATCGGCGCTGGCGAAATCGAGCGTCAGGTCCTTGTACCCGCCCAGTTTGAAGGCGTAGATCTGTCCGCCAACCCGCAGGCCGTTTTCGAAGCGGTGCGTGCTGTTCAGGATGATGTCGACCAGATTGAGGTCCAGATTATCAGCCGTATCGCCCATGAAACCGTACTTGTTCGAGTAGGAGGCGGTGGCGCTGATCGAGCCATGGACGTCGATGCTGTCGAACGTGGCCGCCTGAACGGACAGGCCGCAGGCGAGCATGGCTGGACTGAGAAAGGTGAGGATTTTTTTCCCGCGAATCATTGGGAAGGGAGTGGTGTGGGACGTTTGGTGTTGATGTGAATCTTGGACAAGTCTCAGCAGTACATAGGATTACCATGATTGCCGGAGGCATTCATAGGAACCCGGACCGCGAGACTGTGAGGCGTTAAACGGCCTGCGGGCGGCGTGCTTGAGGGGAAACTTGGTCCACCGGCATCCTGAAGCATTGCGGGGACTACCCATTAGTTCAGCCCATGGTGCGGACCGTGGCACGAATGGCTGGCGTGACCTTTTCAGGCTGCAGCCTTCTGTGGCCCGAGTCATTCACACTTGGCGGGCAGGGCAAGACTGCCTTGGCGGCAGCAGAAGTGCCCGATCGCTAACGGTCAGTGCCGGTTAAACCTTGAATGGTTCGAAGCGCATCCGTTGAGCCGGATAGCCGCGCGAAATCCGGGGCATGTTAGAGAGTTGGTGCGAATGCCGGGAGTCGAACCCGGATCAATAGCTTCGGAGGCTACTACACTATCCATTGTGCTACATTCGCAGGAGGCAGGGAGGCAGCTTTCGCGGGTGGGCGGGAAGTTCAAGCCGGTTTTGTCGGGCGCCGGGTTTTAGGCGCAACCGGCTGCGGGCAGCCGGGGCGCTGCCGCTCACTTGGCCGAGAAACGGTAGATGGTGGTGCTGCGGTAGGTCTGACCGGGCCGAAGCACGATGCTGGGGAAGCCGGGCTGGTTGATCGAGTCCGGGGCATGCTGCGTCTCAAGGCAGAAGCCTCCGCGGTGCAGATAGGGCCGGCCGGATTTGCCCTTGAGCTTTCCGTCCAGGAAATTTCCGGAATAGAGCTGGATGCCGGGTTCGGTGGTGAGGACCTCGAGCACGCGGCCGGAGACGGGCTCGCGGACCGTGGCGGCGAGGGCGAGCGAACCGGACTGATTATCGAGCACAAAATTGTGGTCGTAGCCACCGGCAAGGCGCAGTTGTTCATCCGGGGCGCCAATGCGGTCGCCCAGGGTGTGCGGCGAGGTGAAGTCGAAGGGCGTGCCGGCGACGGGGGGCGTCTGGCCCGTGGGAATCATGCCGGCGTTGACCGGCGTGAAGTGGTGGGCGAGCACCGTTAACTCGTGCCCGAGAACGTCGCCCTGGCCTTCACCCGCGAGGTTGAAGTAGGCGTGGTTGGTGAGATTGACGGGCGTCGCCTTGTCCGTGGTGGCCGTGTAGTCCATGCGCAGGCCCTGATCGGCGGTGAGGGAGTAGAGGACCTCGACGGCAAGGTTGCCGGGGTAGCCTTCCTCGCCATCCCGGCTGTGATAACGGAGCCGCAGGGCCGGCTGGCCCTCGCGGGTGGTGGGCTCGGCCTGCCAAAGCACCTTGTCGAAACCGGTCACGCCGCCGTGCAAGTGGCAGGGCATCCCGCCGGGCGTGTTGTTGGTGGCGAGGGAATAGGTTTGGCCATCGAGCGTGAAGCGACCGCCGGCGGTGCGGTTGCCGACGCGGCCGATCAACGCGCCGAAATACGGCGACTGCGTGGGGTAGGGTGTGACGGTGTCGAAGCCGAGGTTCACATCGGCGAGATGTCCCGAGCGGTCCGGGGCCAGGAGACGCACGATCGTGCCGCCGAAGTCCGTGATCTCGACCT
>JBDKHE010000129.1:0-4787 GCA_039797805.1 Verrucomicrobiota bacterium | reverse complement strand
GCCCGGACTGATTTTTCCGCATGTGCGCAGCGCCGCGGTCGCCGATTTCGTGCTCGTGGCCGGCCGCAGCCCCCGGGGTATTTGTGTCGCTGGAAATCCTGCGCCTATCCAACTGGTCTTCATGCTCGCATCGCCGGTTGCGGAAGTCTCGGGGCATCTGGCGTTGATCGCCAGCCTCGCTCGGCACCTGGCCCAGCCTGGGATGATGGAGCGGTTGATCGCCGCGGAGGAGGCGGGGCGGTTCGCGCAGACCCTGCACGCAGGCGGATGATCGGACGCATCTACGCGCTCAGCCAGGCGCAGCTATTGAAATGGCTGCGTTGTCGGGTTTGGATCCAGGAGCAGCTGAGGCCCACGGAGTGGCAGGCGATGCTGGGCTGGGCGGCCGTGGCGGGAATCTTCGGGGCGCTCGCGGCGATTGTCTTCACCTCGCTCTCAGAGGGCGTGCATGAATTGCTGACCGGCTCGCGCGCGGGTGTGGTGGAATCGATGAGGCTGTTGCCGGCGTGGGGCGTGATTTTGGTGCCAGGGCTGGGCGGATTGCTCGCGGGGCTCGTACTGCTGCTGGGCGGCAGGCTGGCGCCGGGCCGGAGTTCCACCGATTACATGGAGGCCATCCTCATTGGTTCGGGAAAGATCTCCATTCGTGCCAGCCTTTTGAAAAGTTCCGCCGCGCTCTTTTCCATCGGTTCGGGTGGCTCCATCGGTCGCGAGGGCCCAATGGTTCAGCTGGCCGCCGTGGCGGCGTCGTTTCTCGGGCGCTGGCGGCAATTCACGGCGCCTCAGCAGCGTTTGTTGGTCGCCTGCGGCGCCTCCGCGGGCATCGCCTCGGCCTACAATGCGCCGATCGCGGGGTCGTTTTTTGTGGCCGAGATCATCCTCAGCAGCATCGCGATGGAGAGTCTTGGCCCGCTCGTCGTTTCGGCGGTCGCTGCCACTCTCACGATCCGAGCGCTCACCAACGCGGCCCACCTCTATCAAGTGCCGGCGTTCCATTTCGGTTCTCCTTGGGAAATGGGCCCGTATCTGTTGCTGAGCGTGCTCGTGGGCACGGTGGCGCCTTGGTTCCTGCGCTCGCTCCGGCGGTCGGAACGCATTTTCGTGGGCCTCAAGCTGCCGCTGGCGCTGCGCCTGGCGTTGGGCGGCTTCATCGTCGGCGGCCTCGCCGTGTTTGTCCCCGAGGTTTGCGGAAACGGCTATACTGTGGTGGTGGGCATCCTCAACGGCCAGTTCGTCTGGCTCGGGCTGCTGCTGATCTTCGCCTGCAAGTGGCTGGCGACGGCCTCCTCGTTTGGTTCCGGCGCGCCGGGTGGCGTGTTTACGCCGTCCCTTTTCATGGGAGCCAGCACCGGCTTTCTCTACGGCACGGCGCTCTCCAACCTGTGGCCATCAGGGCTGATCGATCCGCGGGCCTGCGCCTTGGTGGGCATGGGCGCCTTCCTCGCGGCGGTCAGCCATGCCCCGGTCATGGCGATCATCATGCTCTTCGAAATGACGCTAAGTTACGACATCGTGCTTCCCCTGATGCTGTGCAGCGTGGTGGCATATTACACGGCGCGAAGTCTGGAAGGAATGTCGTTGTACAGCGAATCGCTGAAGAAGAAGGCTGCCGCGGCGCCCGAGGGCGCCGCATGGGGTCGGAACGAAGTGGCGGCCCTGATGAAATCGAATCCGCCCGTGATTCCGCCGCAGGCCACCTTCACCGACATTGCCCGGATGTTTCTCACCGTGCGGGTGAACAACCTCTATGTCGTCGATGCAGATGGCCGGTTTCTCGGCGCCGTGTCCTTGCACGACATCAAGCCTTACCTCACGGATCCGCACATCGCCCACCTGGTCGTGGCGGGCGATTTGCTGCACGAAGATTTCCGGCGACTCGGGCCGCGCCAAAGTCTGAGCGAGGCCCTCGACCTGTTCATCGGCGTCGAGGTCGAACGCCTGCCCGTCGTCGGGGGAGCGGGACGATTGGTTGGCAGCCTCGCCAAGACGGACATGTTGCTGGCTCTTGCGGAACAGAGGGCGGCGCACCGATGAACTCGTTTGCTGCAAAACGCTTCCCGGGTGATCTCTGGCCTTTTGAGGAGTTTGCAGACGCCGGCGTCGTTCGAGTATCCCTGCGTGCCGCGCGGCCATTACCGGAGGCCGCGCGGTGTTCGTGCTGCCCGATGGGATTTCGAGCGTAGGGGAATGCCGGCGCTGTGGCGATCCGTGGTACCAGCGGGTAGAGCCACACGGTCCCGCCGAGATCGGGCAAAAGCGTTCGGGACCTTGAGCGGTTGAGCCGACCGCACGGCCTTCGCCGAGATTCCTTTGCTGATTGCGCCGGATTTATCCACGCGCGAAATTGCAAAACGCCTTGGCGACCGCGCTGCTACGGCTGTTCACGTTCAGTTTGCCGAAAAGGGAGCGCGTGTAACTGTCGGTGGTGTGGGCACTGAGTCCCAGCTCCGCCGCGATTTCCTTGTTGGTCAGGCCGGCCGCCATACCTTCGACGATTTGATTTTCCCTAGGCGATAGGCTCAAGGGCTGCCCGTCGGAATTCCGCGGTGCCAGCTCGGAGAACCAGGCGAGCATGCGCCGCGCGAAGCTGGGGCTCAGGGGCGAACCATCGAATGCGACTTGCTCCAGCGCGGTGATTAGCTCAGGCGCCGGCAATCCTTTCAAGTGATAGCCGGGACCAGTTGGGAGACTTCTGACGCTTTTTGCGATCATGGCCTTCTGCGAGTATCGGTCTCGGTCAGGGGATCGCCTTATTTTCCGGAGGCGCGGCTTACGGCGTCCGCCCGTTGCGCCTCGAAGAACTTTCTGGCTTGGTCCACGAAGTGGCCCGGCTCGCGGGCGAAATCCTTGTTGTCGGTTTCTATGGCCATCACGCCGGTCCAGCCGGTCCTCGCGATGGCGGCAAAGACTCCGGCATAGTTGGCGATGCCTTGGCCGATCTCCACGTCGAGCGGGCGTCCATCCGCGCCGGTTTCCTTCCGCTTGTCTTTCAGGTGCATGTCGAACACGCGGTCGCCATAAGCGGTGAAAACCTGCGCCGCGTCGAATCCTGCGGCGGACACCCAGCCGACGTCGAGACACACGCCGATGCGGGCATCGCGGGTGGCGAGGATCTTCTTTACCGTGGCGGGATTCCCATAAACCGTGCCAGTGCCGTGATTGTGGATCGCCACCTTGATGTCGTATTCCTTCACCAATTTCTCGAGATTGTCCCAAGCGGCCGCATCCTGGGGTTCGACGATGATGAGCTTCATGCCCATGAGTTTCGCCAGCTCGAAGAGCGGCCGGTTGTCGCGTTCCTGTGGGGTGGGACGGACGACGCCGAAGGAATAGGCGGTGATGCCCTTCGCCTCGAGTTGCGCTTTCTTGCGGAGGTTTTCCTCTGGCGGCGCGGCGGGATCAAGGTGCATGGGAGCCACTAGCTCGACGTAGTGGATGTCCTGCTTGGCCGCGAAATCCACGACTTCATCGAAATTCATGTTGCGACAGGTCCAGGATTGCAGTCCGAGCTTCGGGCCGAACGCAGTCGGCGTGCCAGCGGCGAGAACGAGCATGCCGGTGAACAGGGCGCAAGTGGTGAACAGGGAGCGGAAGAAGAAGTTCATGTTGGCAGATATTGATCTAGGCGTTGGGCGGATCAGACGTGGGCTCTTTTCTTGTAGGAGACATTGCCGTCGTAATGGCCTGGCACCGCGCGCCAGTCGAAAAGTGTCGTGCTCGCCATCTCGGAGGTGCAGTAGCCGAGCTTGGTGAGTTCCTTCATCATCGTGAAATAGTGCGAGGTTTCTCCCTTGTCCTCATCGAACGCGTGCGCCCGGCGCACTTTGCGTGCGGTCGCATGGATTTCATTGAGGAAGGCCGTGCGGTTCGCCGCCTGGCCGCCGACAAACGGCTCGCCGTAGCGGGCTGCATACTGTTGCGCGATTTCCGCCATGCCCGACCGGAAGGCCGCTTGGACGGGCGCGCGATAGCAGTCGCTCACCATCATGGCCATGAAGGCGCCGATGCCGACCGACTTCGCACCGGGGAGATCGGTCGTGGGGATGATCGTTTCGCCGATCTCGTCGAGTAGCGCGAGGTCGCCGGACGTGTAGCCCGCGGGCAGGCGGGCAGAGTGGCCAAAGTTCCCGGCGAGGAGACGCGGCCCGATGGCGGAGGCGCCCATGAGCACGACCAGCCGGACGATGGCCTGACGACGGGTGATATCCAGTTGCATGGAAGGAGCGGGTTAGAGGTTCCCGCGCTTGAGCTCGGCGACGGCGAAGTCCGCTGCGCGCGCCGTCAGCGCCATGTAGGTTAGAGAGGGGTTAACGCAATTGGAGGAAGTCATGCAGGCTCCGTCAGTGACGAAAACGTTTGGCGCGTCCCATACTTGATTGTGACCGTTGAGCACGGAGGTCTGGGGGTCGCGCCCCATGCGGGCGCCGCCCATTTCGTGGATGCCGCCACCGAAGGTGTAGCCGTTGTCGTAGGGTTTTACGTCCTTGGCGCCGACGGCCTCGAGCATTTCCACGGCGGCGTTGCACATGTCGACGCGCATCCGCCGTTCGTTCTCGCCGGTGGCGCAATCGAGAGCGAGGACTGGCAGGCCCCATTTGTCCCTTGTCGACCGATCGAGGGTGGCGTGGTTTTCGTGGCGCGGCAGGATTTCGCCGAAGCCGCCGATGGTGATGGACCAGGGACCCGGCTCCAGCAGGTTGGCCTTGAAATCGGCGCCGATGCCGGCCTCGGGGAGTTCCTGGCCGAAGGCAGGGCGCGAGGAGTTCCCTTGATAACCGAAGCCGCGC
>JBDKHE010000128.1:0-3103 GCA_039797805.1 Verrucomicrobiota bacterium | reverse complement strand
GGACTTTAAGGTCATCCTCCTCGACGAGCCCACCCGCGGGATTGACGTTGTCGCCAGGAGCGAGATCTACGCCATCATCCAGCAACTTGCCGCGCGGGGCGTCGCGGTGCTCTTCGTGTCGAGCGAACTGCCTGAGGTGCTCGGGCTCGCCGACCGCGTGCTGGTGATGCGCAGCGGCGCCCTCTCCGGCGAATTTGCCCGCGACGACGCCACCGAGGAGCGCGTGCTGATGGCCGCGCTGCCCGCCACCGCCTGATTTCCCATGAGCCGACAAGTCTCTGCTTTAAAAATCTTCTGGGAACGCGCCGGCATGCTCGTCGTGTTTTCCGCGCTGTTCTCGGTCTGCGCTGTGTTCGTCCCTGGCTTCAACTCGGCGGTCAACATTGAGGGTCTGCTGTTATCGGTCTCCACCATCGGCATCATCGCGTGCACGATGCTGTTCTGCCTCGCCTCAGGTGCGTTCGACCTCTCCGTCGGCTCGGTGGCCGCCTGCGCCGGCGTCGCGACGGCTGTGGTCACCAACCTCACCGACAGCGTCGCTCTCGGGATCACCGCCGGCCTCGGGCTCGGCGCGCTGGTGGGCCTGGTTAACGGCGTGCTCATCGCCAAGGGTGGCATCAACGCCCTCATTGCGACACTCGCCACTATGCAAATCGTCCGCGGCCTGGGCTACCTCGTCTCCGGCGGCAAGGCCGTGGGCGTCGTCCGCGAGGAGTTCTTCACTCTCGGCAATTCTGCCCTCGCCGGTCTGCCCGCTCCGGTCTGGATCTGCCTAGGCTGCTTCGTCTTTTTCGGTTTCTTGATCGAGCGGACCACGTTCGGGCGCAACACGCTCGCGCTCGGCGGCAACGCTGAGGCGGCGCGTCTCGCCGGCATTGGCATCGACCGGCTGAAGATCGCCATCTTCACCCTGCAGGGCCTGCTCTCGGCCTTGGCTGGCATCGTGCTGGCCTCGCGCATGACCAGCGGCCAGCCGACGGTGGCCCAGGGTCTCGAACTCGACGTCATCTCCGCCTGCGTGCTCGGCGGAGTCTCGCTCAACGGCGGCATCGGCAAGATGAGCCATGTGATCGCTGGCGTGCTGATCATGGGCACGGTGCGCAATGCGATGAACCTCCTCAACGTCCCCACGTTCTACCAATACATTGCCAGCGGCCTTATTCTCCTGGCGGCCGTCTCCTTTGACGGACTCAAGCAGCGCGGTAGCCGCCGGTAGACGGTCCGAACCCGACTTTTGGCCCGACTTTCACATGTTGCGAGATTCGATCTCATCCCTGCCAAGGGCTTGCGCACAGCCGGGGGCTCAGGCCGTCGGCACCAAACCGGGATATCGCCGGGTTAAACCCGGAATCCGGGTTTAATTGTCGCCGGGAGGCCGCATAAGTGGGGAGGGTAAAATCAACCGGGGCATTGTCGGGCGACACTTCACTCGCGATGGGTCCGATACGGGGCTTGCCCCGAGGATCTTTACTTGCGCAATGCACTCCGTTGGGGACGTGGGACAAACCATCCTTTATTCTTGCTGATGAATAGAGGGCAGGCAAAGTGCCCCGCGTGCATCTGCCGCGGGTAACCATGCAAGCGGTCGCGCGCGCGGCGGGCGTCCACCAGACGACCGTGTCCCTGGCGCTGCGCAACAATCCGCGCTTGCCGGAGAAAACCCGCGAGCGCATCCAAAAGATCGCCGACCGCCTCGGCTACCGGCCTGATCCCATGCTGGCGGCGCTCAGCCACTACCGCTTCGGCCGCCGCGAGGTGAAGGCACCCACGACCCTGGCCTTTCTCCTGAACTTCCGTGATCAGGCGGAGATGAAGACGTCGCACCCCCATTGGTTGTTCCTGGAGGGCGCGCGTCAGCAGGCGGAACGGATCGGCCACCAGTTGGAGGTTTTTTATATCGGGCACAGGACGACCGGGGCGGGCCCGCGCATCGAGGCGGTGCTGAAGGCGCGCGGCATCGTCGGCGTGATCCTGGCGGCGTTTGGCGACCGGATGATCAACTTCGAGATGGACTGGGACGCTTTCAGCGTGGTGCGGATCGAGTCGCAGCAGCTCGCGAGCGCCCTGCACACGGTCTCCAGCCATCAGACGGAGATCACCCGCGAGGCCGTGCGCCGGCTCCATCACCTCGGTTACCGTCGCATCGGGCTGGCGGTCGGCGAACGCGAGGAGCTCTACCTGAGGAACGCCTTCACGGCCGGTTATTACGTCGAGGTTTCCCTGCATGCGGACGTGGACCACCTCCCGCCCCTGCTGCTGCCGGACGACGCCAACCCGGCGGATATCGCGCCCCGGCTGACGGCTTGGATCAAGACCCATGAAATCGAGGTCATTGTCAGCAACGAGCCGGAGGTGCCGGAGGCGCTCCGCAGCGCGGGCTGGCGGATACCCCAGGACATCGTGGTCGCCTCGCTTGATCTGGAGCCGGGGCGCGGCGTCAACGCCGGCGTCCGCCAGAATCACCGCATTGTGGGCGAGCGCGCGGTCGAACAGCTCGCGATCCTCCTGCGCACGAACCAGCGCGGTCCCGGCCGGCCCCACAACAGCACGTTCATCGAGGGCGACTGGGTGGACGGCCGCGACGTGCCGCCTTGCCGGACGGAACGAAAGCGACGCGCGGCCCGGCGCTGAAGGCAGTCGGATATAGAATCCCCTCTGAAGCCGGAACGAGGCAGTAGAAACGCTTCCCCGAGCCAAGCTGCGATCACCAAGTCGAGTGTAGGGCCGGTGCTTGTCGCCGGGCCGGTTTTCGCTCGCGGATGGCCCGCCGACGAGCGGCGGCCCTACATTCTATTGCATCGTTCCGGCTGAAGGCAGATGCACTGAAAGGTGGAACGCGCTGCTTGTCAGCCATAGGCCGGGCGACGGCTGAACCCCAGCGCGTTGCGGCGCAGCCGCCCCGAACCAGCGCCTTGGGGTTCCAACTTCGCCAAGGCTTCGACGGACAAGCCAGTCGCTCAACCTCCCATTGCCTTGTTCCGGCTGAAGGCGGGCCGGACAGTCATCAGCAAGAGCAGAATCGGCTTCCCCGCGCTTTGACACGGCGGGGAGAATCCGCCGGGATGCCCAGCATCGGGCAGTTGGTCCCTGCGCGATTCACCGG
>JBDKHE010000127.1:0-50958 GCA_039797805.1 Verrucomicrobiota bacterium | reverse complement strand
GCAGGTTCGGCTCCAAACAACCCGAGTTGGGTCTCCTGCCGGACAATCACCGGGCGCGGAGCCTCGGTCTTTCTCTTCACCGGGGAAACCGGCCGGGACATCCCGGCGGTAGTGAGATCCATCGACAGACTGGCGGTCACGGCCGGCAGCGCCACCACGGGTTCGCCGCCCGGTTTTGGCGGGAGCTGGAAATAACTGGTGGGAACAATCTGGAGCCAGGGCGTCTTGAACGGGATTTTCTTGGGGAAGTCGCCGGAGGCGCAGACCTTGAGAAACTGCAACGTCTCGCGCGTGCGGGCGAGGGCCCTGGTGCAGCTGTCCTGCGACCAACGAATATCCTGCGTCGGCTGGTAGCGGGCATCGGTGTCGATCAGCGAGAACAGTTTGAACGCCGCGGACCAGAGCTTTGCCCGCTCGGCATCCGTGGCGAAGAAGCCGTCATGGAAGGCCTTCTCGGCCGTCGAATTCACATGGATGAAGTTGCGCAGGGACTCGGCCTCCGGCCGCACCGGCTCCCGTGAGCGGGCGAGTATTTCCTTTCGCTCCTGGTCCCGTTCCTTCGCCAGCGCCTCCAGGAATTCCGGCGTCGGCTTGCCCCGCAGGCCGGACAGGGAACGGTAGCCGGTCTGGCTCACGGGAAAACTCCCCCGTTCGACCGCCACCAGCGATGAACCCCATTTGCCTTCGACCCACCCGACGGGGCGCTCCCTCACGGTGAGCACCTCTTTGACCCGCTCCTCGCTCATGGTGCTATTCCCGCCCGCGGAGCCGGAGCGGTCACTGTTGATTTCAGCCGCGCGGGTTCGACCCCATCGTCCGCGACAATCTCCGGGGCCTCGGCCTTCGGCCAGTTCACGCCGGTCACCACGGTGGCCGCGTGGCGGGCCGCATTGTTCCGCAACCGCTGCCAGCAGCCGAGCGACGGCGTCCAGTGGAATCCGTGGCCCTTGAGCTTCGTGATTACCTCGGCCGCGGGTTTTTCGTCGTGATAGATCCGCACCCGGCAGTCCGCCGCGTGGTCCTCGACCCGCCCGCCCGAAAACTGGAACGTCACCGATTCCCGGTGCGATTCGGCGACCAGCGCCTTCACCCGGTCCTCCATCCGCCGGATGTTTGCCGCGTTGTTCGTCAGCTCGAAGCCCGCGAACCCCGTCCGGCCCGCAAAGTCGGGTTTCAACAGCTGCCGGGCGTGCGCCTCCTTGATGCCGCACTCGGTTTCCAGCCGTCCAATTTTCCACGCCTCGTCCGTGTTCGCATCGCGGATGATCCGGTTCGTCGCCTTCATCCGCTCCTGCGCCTTCTGGGCCGCGGCGATCTTCGCCTCGAGCTGGGCCAGGGCCGTCGCATCGTCGGAGCGGATCGTGAGCGGCGGCCCATGCCGCTGGAGCCGGTGCGCCAGCGTCGCCTTGGCCGCGTTGTATTCGTCAAACGCGCGGCCCATGACCCGGTGCGCGCGCTCCGGCCGCGCATGTTCGCTGTATCTTGCCGGCCCGACCACCGACCACGGCGGGGCCAGTTCGCGGCTCCGGATCGTCGCGGTGAAGATTTGATACCTGGCTTTGCGCAAGCGTTCCAGCGCGCGGCTGACATCATCGGGCATCTCCGATTTGCCATAGCCCTTGAGCGTCGTCTCCGCCTGCGCGCGTTCGCGCGCCGAATCCGCCGCGAAGGAGACGTTCTCCTTCTGGAGGTCCTTCGGAAAATGCGTGAAGCGATTGAATCGCGCCACGTCGTCCGCGGTGAACGGAGTGTCGGTGTTGTAAGGGGCGACGCTCATGGCCAGCGGTGACCGAGCCGTTGCTGGCGAGTCAGCGGCAAACCTTTCCCGAGCGGGAGTTGGTAGGGCTTCATCACGACGGGCTGCACGGGCAGTCCCTCCTTCACCCACCCACGCGCCCGCGCCACCTGATCCAAGGCCGCTCTCACATTGTCGAGCGCCGGGGTGTTTTGGACACACCCCGTGTGCGACACGACATTGAGAGCGAATTCGGCCTTGGACAGGTAGTCGTCGACGTGCTGGCGGATGGCGGGATGGACCGCCATGGCGTCAGCCCATTGACATCGCCGGAGCCGCGGCGCCGGGCACCGGCTGCCGCAGCGTCCGGCGATTGTCCGCCATGTTCTGCCGGTTCATCTCGCCGAACACGGCCGAGACGAAACGCTTCGTATGGTTGTAGGGGTTCACCTCGGAGAGCACCGCGTCAACCCGCTGCCGGGAGTCCGGCGTCATCTTGTCGTAGATCGACTTCGCCTGCGGCAGCTGCTTGGCCGCCTCCCGGGTGTCGCGGTCATGCTTCTGCCACTCCCGGTAGAAGTGGTAGTTGACGGCCCGGTCGGGATGCTTCGTCACGAGTTCCGTGAAGTATTTCACGGTCTCGGTGTTCGCGGCCTTGTAGTCGGCGATGTTCTTTTCGATGAGCGGATTCGAGCGGAATTCCATCGGGGATTCCGCTGCCGGCTTGGGTGAGGCGGCCTGCTGGGGGGCAGTCGCCGGAGGTTGGGCACCGTTGCTGGGTGCCTGGTCGGGGTTCTTGGGCTTGAGGGCCATGTTGTTTGGATGTTGTTGCGCCGGCCGCTTGATGGGTGCGGGCCGGACGGCTTTTTGGCACCGGGCGGAATCCGCCCAAAAGGGTCAGTCGAGCAGCGGGTTCAGGCGCGGCTCCTTGCCGCTGACCACGCGCAGCGCCAGGTCGAACTGGGCGCAGACCTCGCGCTGCTGGTGGCGCGAAAGCGCGAACACCATCAGGGTTTTCGCATCGATCTTCGGCTTCAGGTCGCCGAAGGTCTGGTTGATTTCCTTCGCCGCCTCGAAGAATTCGGAGGCGACGGGCTCGGGAATATGGAGGGTGAGGATTACCATGGTTTCAGTGGGTTTTGGGTTTGGGTTCGGGGATGAAACGCTCAGCGGCCGGAGCGAGGGTGGCCGGGCCGGACGCGGCGCCGGTCCGGGAGACGGAGCCGGCCGCCGGAATGGCGGGCGGCGGAGGCGGACGGACGGCGGCAAGCGGACCGGACCCGGTCTCCCGCAGCCCGGCCGACTCCCGCCCGGAACCCGGTCCGGCGTGCGGTTCCTCCGCGCGCCGGACGGGGTTCAATGGGCGCTCCTCCGGCAGGACCTGGACGGTGATTTCGACGGCACTGAACTGCCGCAGGGTCCGGCTGCCACCGGTCTCGATCCGGATACCCTGCACGGTGAGCCCGGGCTGGCTCTCCAGCCGTTCGACTGCGCCGACGATGTCGGTCCACCGGAGTGCGGTGGGTTCGGCCGCGCTGTATATATTGGAGCGCCCGTCCGGGCCTGGAATGTTGCCCCACGGCAATCCGAGCACCGTCGCGCTCCGCCCAAGCGCGGATGCACCGCTGGGCTCAGTCGGATGCGCCTGGTGCCATTCCGCCAATTGGTGCTCGATGCCCGCCGGTAGGGTTGCGAGGTCGGCGCGCAGCGCGGCGACCACGACCGCGGCGGCGGGAACACCAACGGGACGAAAATGACGGACGCCGAGGACAGCGCCCAACCACACGAGGGCGAGCAGCAGCATCGCCCAAGTTTGAGTCGGAATCGGTGGACGCGTTGGATTCATCGGCGGTGTCCCGTGAGACGGACGATGCCGACCGGCAGAGTGGCGGGGTCGATCCGCCAATGGTCGGTGGCCAGCCGACCGAGCCAGTCACTCCATGCCGCCTCGGTGAGTGCCCCGGCGGCGGTGAGACCGCCCGTGATCGTGAATTCCTCCCGGGTGGCACGGAGTGCCGTCAACGTGACGGCATCCGGCACCTGCCCGACGGCGCGAAGCCACGGCCCGAGAACCGGGACTGGCCGGCCGGCCGCCGCTTGCAGCCTGACGAGTTCGGTCTGCGCCTGCTGGCGTATGGTCAGCTCGGCGCGCAACGCGGGAATTTCCCGGGTAAGGTCCGCTTCGGTCCGGCGGACAGCGATTTCGCGGTGGAGATAGTCACCGGCCAGAGCCAGCCCGACCAACAGCATCAAGGCACACGCCGTCGCGACCACTCTGGCCGGCAGGAGCGCCGTGCCCGGCGGGAGCAATTGCGCCGGATGCCGGCTGGAAATCGGCGCTGGCTTCGCCAGCGCCTCCCACACTGAGAAATGCCCGACCACGCGTTCACCGATGAGCGGCAGTCGCTGGTTCAATGCGTCAATCAGTCCGTCGTCCGTTGTCACATAGAGGACGAACTCGTCCGGATGCTTGGCGAAGATCGCCTGGAGAACGCCGGCCAACTGGTCGAGGACGCCCGATCCCTGGCCGGTCTGCACCGAGCGGACACCCTCCGGCGAATGACGGTAGACACAGAAACGTTCGGCGCTGACAGCGACCAAGGTCATCGCCCCGGAATCCGACAGGTCCGGTGGCAACGCGTTGAGCCAGGTCGGCAGCGGCCACACGGAATCAACGGTGAACCCGTGCTCCTGCAACTGGTGGACCAGGCCGAAGAGCGCCGGCCGCGTCTCGTGGTGCAACAGGGTGTTGAACGATTCGCCGGCCGCGAGGATTGGCTCGTGGCTCCACAGCAGCCCCGGGTGGGTCACCACCGGAAACTCCTCGGTCAGCGCCAGCGCCAGCATCGTCCGCCCGGCGTTCGGGCACGTGGCTGACACGGTCGTGAAATCGTCCGGCTGATAGATGATCCGCAGGCGCTTGGTCCGGCCTGGCCAGGCTGCCGCCAGCAGGGCCGCCGCCTGGCCCATCTCGGTGAACGGCACCGGCAACTGATGCCGGGGCAGCCACCACCGGTCGCCCCAGAGGAGCACCGTGGCCGCGTCAGATTTCAGAGAGGAAAATATAGACATCGGTGACTCCGTTTACGGGGGCGGCATACGCGACCAGTCCAGTGTCACAGGCGGCGCCCGGCAGGGGCGCGAGTTGCGGAGCGTTCATCGCCAGCGCGAGTTCATAGGCGTCATTGGCGGGCGCCCCGACGATCACCAGATACGCGATGATGACGTTCGTCGGTCGGTTGGTCACCCCGTCGAGCCGGAAGTTGGCGCCCTGCGCCGCCGAGGGGGCCAGCGCCGGGTTGGACGATCGCGCCTCGATCCGCGTCGCTCCCGTCCAGTTTCGCAACGGAGCTGCATCCGGCGTCATGACGAACGCTTGCGCCGCCTGACTCCAGGTCATCTCGTTGCCCGTGCCGGTCGAGGTGTAGATCTGGGTGCCCATTCGCACACTGAGCGGGTGCTCCATCTTGCCGGCGGTGAGCAGCACGGTGTCGAGCCGGGCGCCGTTGCCCTTGGCCGTGTCCGTTGCTCCGCCGAGTGCCGCTCCCGAGGTCGGGATACCGGTCCCCTCGGTGCGCGGGATGCTGCCGTTGCCGCCCGGCATGTTGATGAAGTCCACCAGTGCCGTCTTCAGGGTGTCGGCTGCCCTCGCGACCTGGTGGACGCGGGCGGCACGCAAGGCGTCCTGGCCCTTGGGCAGCAGCAGCGCGGCCAGCACGGCGAGGATTGCGAGGACGAACATGAGTTCGAGAAGGGAAAAGCCCTTCGTCGGGGGATGCTTTCGATGCATTTTCATTTGGGTTATGGGTTGGGGGTTGAAATTCAGAGGACGCGCGCGACCTCTTCGACGGTGGTCAGCCCGGCGCCGGCCGCCGCGAGTCCGTGCTGCCAGAGGGTGCACAGACCCTCGCGGTCGCGGAGGGCCGCCAGTTCGGCGAGCGGCTCATTGGCGGCAATGAGCGGCAGAAATTTCTGCGCGGGAATGACCTCGTGGATGGCGAGCCGCCCACGATAGCCGCGCCCGCGACAGGCGGGGCAGCCGACCGGGCGGAAGAATTGGGCTCCCGGCACGGTGTGCTCCGCCGCGAGCCGGGTGCTCTCGGGATGCGGCTCCTTGCACTCCGCGCATAGTTTACGCACGAGCCGCTGGGCCGCGAGCAGACGCAAGCCTGCCGCCAAGAGAAAAGTCTCCACGCCCAGGTCGCGCAGCCGCGGAATCGCCGCGAGCGCGTCGTTGGTATGCAGCGTCGAAAGCACCAGGTGCCCGGTGAGCGCCGCGCGCACCGCGAGCTGCGCGGTCTCCGCGTCCCGCGTCTCGCCCACGAGGATGACATCCGGATTCTGCCGGAGCATCGCCCGCAACGCCGTGGCAAAGGTGAGCCCGACTTTTTCGCGGATCTCAGTCTGCCGGATGCCGGGAAACTCGTATTCGACCGGTTCCTCGAGCGTGTGGATGACCCGGGAAGCGTGGTCGAAGGTGTGGAGCGCCGCGTGCAAGGTCGTGGTCTTGCCCGAGCCGGTCGGCCCGGTGAGGAAGATGAGGCCGGCCGGCCCGGTTAGCGCCCCTTGCACCGCTGCCGCCTGCGCCGCCGAAAGGCCCAGCTGCGGGAAGGACTGCGCCGGCATCGACTGGTCGAGGAGCCGCACAACCAGGCTCTCGCCGTGCACGGTGGGCACCGTGTTCATCCGCAGATGGAACCGCCGGCCTTTCTCCTGAAGCAGCGCCCGGCCGTCCTGGGGCAGGCGTTTTTCGGTGATGTCCATGCCGCCGGTGATTTTCCCGCGTGCAATCAGCGCGTCGCGCTGGGCGAGCGGCAGTCGCGCGTGCTCGCGCATTTCACCGTCGAGCCGGAAGCGGATGACGAGCCCGTCCTCCTTCGGCTCGCAGTGGACATCGCTCGCCCCCTCGCGTGCCGCCGCCCGGAGGATCGCATCAAGCGTGCGCGTGGCATCGCCACCGGCATCCAACCGCTGCGGGACGGAGACGACTGGCGCCCGGAATCTGTCGAGGAGGGCCAGCATCAGCGGATGAGTTTCGGGGTGAGGAAAATCACCAGCTCCGTCCTGCTGTGCAGCGTCGCCTTCGTCTTGAACGCGCGGCCCGCCACCGGAATCGAGCCCAGGACCGGGACCGCGCGCGTGCTGGTTCCCGTATCCTCGGAAATCAGCCCGCCGATGACGGCGGTCTCGCCGTCCTTCAGCCGCACGATGGTGGAAGCCTGCTTCACCTCGGTCAAAGGGGCAGTCTGCTTTCCGTCCGGACTCGTGACGATGGCCTGCAGCCGGGTGATGGCGGGCAATACATCGAGCGTGATGACACCGTTTCCGTCGATTTGCGGAGTCACGGCCAGGATCGTTCCGATGGTGATGGTTGAGACGGAGTAGTTCTCCTGCGTCTGGTTCACCGGCACCGTGGTCCCGCCTTGTTGGAACGTGGTAGACTGCTGCAAACGGAAGAACGGGCGGTCCTCGCCGATTTTTATGAAAGCCGTTTGATTGTTGAGCGCCCGCAGCCGGGGCTGCGCCACCGTCGTCACCTCGCCCTGTTGTTGCAGCGCATGGATGACCGCCGTCGCGCGCCCGAACCCCAGATTCGCCGCGAACGTGTTGGGGGCGAGCAATGTCCCGCCCACGCCGACGACATCGAGCGGCGCGCCGCCCTCGACTGATACCTTCCCGACCGCACCGGCGGCAAGGTCCCAGTCGATGCCGAGCTTGCGCTCGTCGCGCAGCGTGACCTCGACAATCCTCGCCTCGATCTCGACTTGCCGGGTGATGCGTGTGTTCACCAGTTCGAGGAACGCCCGGAGGGTGTCGTGCCGGGCGATGGGTGCGGTGACCTGCACGACTCCGCTGAATTTGTTCAGGACCAGGCTGTCGCCGTCCTTGAGCATCGCGCGGAGCTCCGCCTCCAGCCCCGACCAGAAGGTGTTCTGGTTCTCCTGACTGATACTGACCTGTGTCGCATCGGAGCCGACACCGTTCGGCCCGAGGGCCTGGTTCGAATTGGGCAGAGCGCCCGCTGGATAACCTGCACCGTAGTTGCCGTTGTTCGCTCCGCCGAGCGTGATGGACGCGCTCCCCGAGCCGCTGCGCGTGAGCTGCGGATAATCGACCGGATAGAGGACAGTCTTGCGGAACCGGACGGCGATCCCGCCCGCCGTCTCCTCGAAGTGGAATCCGTTGGGCCGGGTGAGCGCGACGAGCGCGGAACGCAGCGTGCCGCGGTTGATCTCCACCGTCACGTCGCCCGTCACGTCGGGTTCAATGAAGATCGTGGCGCCGGTCGCGCGAGCGAGGGTCCGGAGCGCCGCCGGCAGCGGCGCGTTTTCCAACCGGAGGTTTTCGACCGGGCGGTCGAGTTCGCTGGGCTCGGCCGCGCGGAGCAGCGCGGCCGAGAGAAGGAGGCAGGAAAGAAGTCTCATGGGATCAGGGGTTGCCGAGAACATAGTTGGTCGCCTCCGCGGTCCGCCCCGTCTGGAGCAGCGTGCGCGCGGCGGCCTGGTATTTGAGCACGGCCGGGGCGGCGGCATTGAACGTCCCGGTGACGGGGGCCGCCGCGAGGGTGTAAGTGTCGCCCGGCTGGACCGCCTGGATCATGATCGCGCCCGGGCCGGTCACGGTCAGCGTGCCGTTGCTGAATATCGCGGGACCGCCCAGCACCACGAAACTCACGGGCAGCCCGGATGAGGAGGTGGCGGTGAGCGGAAGGGTCGCCCCGACATTCTGGTCGCCCGGCGGAGTGAACGAGATGCTCTGCGCCGCCTTCGGCGCGAACTGCGCCTGCACAAACTTCGCCCGGTCGAGCAGCACCGCAATCGAGCTGGCCATGCCGGCCGCATCGCCGGTCCAGCCGGTGAAGTAGTGGGCCGCATCCGGCGTCGCCGCGATGGTCACGGTCGTGCCATAGGGATAGTTGCCGCCGGGGGTCACGTTGCCGCCACCGCTGGCATTCGTGGTCAGGGAGAAACTCTTCGGTGCAAAGTTCGCCTGCAGGGTCTTCGCCCGGTCCACGACAACCGCCAGCGGATTGGCTGCGCCTCCCGCATCGCCGCTCCAGCCGGCGAAGTCATGCGTGCCGTCCGGTGTGGCCATGACCATGACGGTCGTGCCGGACGTATAGGTGCCGCCTGCGGACACTGCGCCGCCCGCACCCGCGGCGGTGATCAGCGCAAACTGGACCGGCGGGGGGGCAACGACGGTGATGGCGACGGTGCCGGAATGATACCACCCGCTGCCGTCCGCCGCCGCCGCCCTCACATAGTAGGTGCCGACGTCGGTGAAGGTGAAGCTGGCGAAGCGCGTCGAGTCGGCGGCGCTGCCGACCGGGCCGCCTTGGAACGGTTCACCCGCCGCAAACCCGCCTTGGAAATTCCAGTCGCCGGCGGGGCGCTGGATGTCGAGATGGTGGTTCGCGATATTGCCGTCGGGATCGGTGGCGCGGCTGGTGATCGTCAGGGCCGTGCCCGCCATGACGGTCTGCGCCCCCGGAGCAAGGAGTGTGACCGTCGGCGGCTGATTCACCACGGCATTAATCATGACGGTGTGGGTGATGACCGGTGACGTGGCCCCATCGGCATCCACCGCTTGGGCGGTGAACGTGACCGTCTGCGGGCCGCCGTCGCTCGTCCAGTTGCCGGAGTCGCCGTCTGTCCCGTTGCCGCCGCCCGCAAATGCGAACGGCTGGCCGTTCTTCCAGACGTTGACCTGAGCGAGGTTTCCGTTCGCGTCATGCCCGTGCGCCGCGATGTAGTAGCTATCTCCGTTGGCCGCACTGGCAGGGGTGCTGGTCCAATTAATTGAGGGCGCTGCGTTTGCCGGCCCGACAGGTCCGAAGAAATGCGTGGAGGTCCAGACGTTCGTGGCATAAAGCCCGCTCTCGAATGTGTTGAAGGCCCACAACCGCAGTTGGTAGTTACCGTCCGGCACTCCGGTAATGTGCCAGATGGCAGTCAACTGGCCGTCCGCTGGCGTGCCGCTGGGACACCAGACGGCAACGTAGCCGTCCAGATCGCTCAGCGAGCCCAGCGTGGCTGACCCTTGCGGACCGCCGCTGAAATAGATGCTCGCGCCGGCGCGACCAAGGATGTTGCCAGCGCCGTCCAGCAATTCGATCCGGCCAGGTGCTGAGTTTTGCGGGTAGTCGTCGCACGCCCAGGTAGTGCCCCACGCTACGTGGTAACTGCCTCCCGTGATGGTGATGGGCACGATATGGAAGCCGGACGAGGTGATGGAGGCGGCATGCGCCGCAACGGTGACAGCGAGAAGAAAGGGAATGAGCAGCTTGTTCATTGGAGGGTGACGGTCGGGTTTTCGTGGAGGTTGAACCGCAGCGCTTCGACGCCCGGCCAGGTGGCGCCGCGGTTGATGATGACGAGCCGCCCGCCGAGGATCTCCGGCGTGACGCTCGCCCCGGAATTGGCCGGTGCCGTAAAGGCGGGGTTCGTGTTGTTGAACGAAACGAAGGCCTGCTCGGTCGGGTGGTTGTTGTTCACGCTCACCCGGAACTTCGGCAGGACGATGCGATGGACGCAGAGCCGGTTCACCTGCGTCTGGCCGCCGCTGCCTGCGCTCCAGGCGGCGAGCTGGGCCGGAGTCAACCGGCCCGACCAGTAGGCGGGCGGAGCGCCAGTCTTACTCTCCCAGTTGTTGTTCCACAGGGCATCGAACCACGCCGTGTTGCCTTCGTAGGCCGGCAGCACAAGCTGGTCGCTCCGCGCCATAAGGCTCACGAGCAGGAAACGCTGGCACCCGGACTCCGCTGGTGCCGCAATCAGCAGTCGTGGATTGCCGAGCGCATTGAAGGCGATGCGCGCCAGTTCCGGCTGGGCGGTCGCGGTCGGCGCCACGCCCATCTGCGGAGTCAATCCGCGCAATTTGGCCACCTTGGTGAACCAGTCCGCTGCCGCGGTGTTGGCGTAGCCGGCGGAGGTCGAGGTTGAGAACACGGTCGCCGTATCGCCGGAACCGATCGTGCCGGGCAAAGCAGCCACATTCAGGTTGCTGAGATCGCTGTTCTCGAACGAAGCGGTGACGGTGGATGCCAGTTCCTCCAGCGATTTCGCCTCGGCGTCCCGCCGGGCCTTTTCGACCACGTCGCGCACGGCCGGCGAAAGCGCCGCCGCCATGATCCCCAAAACAAAGAGGACCAAGACCATCTCCAACAGCGAAAAGCCCCGCAAGAGACGCGTGAACGGCACGCCCATCCGGCGCATCGGTAGTATATAGGTATAGAGAATCATAATTTCAGCGGGCGTTGATGCCGCCCAAGAGCGAGAACAGCGGCAGGAAGAATGATAGGGCGATGAGCCCGACGATGCCGGTGAGAGCGGCGAGCAGCGCCGGCTCGAGGAAGGCGAGCGCCGTCGCTAGGGTCTCGCGGGCGCGGCCGGCGGCGTAGTCCTCGATGTGCCGCAACGCGGCCCCCAGCTGGCCCGTCGTTTCGCCGGCCTTGAGCGCCGGCACGAAGAATCCGGGGAACCCGTGGCCCTTCGGGAGCGCCGCATGGAGCGGCCGGCCCGCCGCCACGCCCTCCCGGGCGGCCAGCAGTTGGGCCGACAGCACCGCGTTGCCGGTGAGTTCGGCCCCGGTCGTCAGCGACTCCAGCACGGGGATGCCCGCCTCGTGCAGTAGCCGGGTGTGGGCTGCGAAGCGCGCGGTCGCGAGGCAGCGGAGTGTTTCGCCAAAAATGGGCACGCGCAGCAGCAGCCGGTCGCGCATCCTCTGTAGCCCGGGCGTGTGCGTCGCAAACCAGAGCAGCAGGCCAACGGCCACCGCCACCCCGGCTATGACCGGCCAGCCGTGGCGCACCGCCTCGCTTACCCGGATCAAAGCAATGGTCAGGGCCGGCAGCGTGAGACGCATCGAGGCGAAGATCTCCGCGAACTTAGGCACCACCCCGCCGAGAAGAAACACCACGAGTCCGCCGGTGACCATCAGGACAATCGCCGGATAGATGAGGGCGCGCTTGGCTGTCCGCCGGAGTTCGTCCGCACTTGTGAGATGCGACGCGAGGGCGCGCAACGCCTCGGGCAATTGGGCCGAGGCCTCGCCCGCCGCGATGATGGCCGCGATGTGCGGGGGAAACTGCCGGACGAAGAACCGGCACGCCGTGTGGATGGGGACACCTTGGGCCACGGACTGGCTGATGTGTGTGAGAAGCGTGCGCACCGGCCCTTGCGGCGTATCGTCGGCCAGCTGGCCGAATGCGACATCCGCGGTCACGCCCGCCCGGAGCTGCAGTTCCAACTGATGAAGTAGTGCGACAAAGTCGCGAATGGGCAGCGTCAGCCGGGCGAGTTTCCGGTCCGGCGGAACCGGCCGCACTGATACCGGCCAGAACGCCTGGGCGCGGAGCCGTGAGCGCAGCTGCGCCTCGTCGGACGCGTCCTCACGGAGTGAGCGGCGACGGCCCGTCTGGTCCATGACAATAGCGGCGAAGGTTGGCATGTCAGAGGGGCAGCCGGATGCGGACAGGTTTCTCCGTGAGCGGCAGCCGGAGGAGTTCCGCGCCGTGCCGGAGGAGCACTGCCGCCGGTTCAATGCGGACGACATCGAGTGATTCAACGCGGTCGCCCGCCTGCACCGGCCGGCCGTTGATGAGCGCACAGGGCGACGGCCCGCGCACGATGCCACCCACGCGCAGCGCGATTTCCCGGACGGACTCTGGCGGCAGCGTCCGAACGGCGAAAGGATTGGCCTCGTCGCCTGCGCGGACGGCGGTGAGATCGAGGACACCCTCCGCGTTGGGCACCAGGGCCGCCTCGCTGGCTGGCTCCGGCGACGTGGGGACAGTAGCGGGAGCGACTAGCGCAGATGGCGGCGTCTCCCTGGGCATGATCACAGCCGGCTTCGGCTGGGTCTCCAGTTCGCGCACGCGATTGGCCAGCGCCTCGTTCTGCGCGATGAGCGCCTCGATGTGCCGGCGCTGGCGCACGGTCGGGTCGGCCCGCTCCGGCATGGGTGCGGGCGCCACCACTACAGGCGCGACGGCGGGTGCGGGTGCTTGGGGCGTGCTCTGGCAGCCGGTAAACGGCAGGAGGCAAAGGGAAAGGAGGATACTAATTCGCATGGGCAGGAATGACGGCGCCAAGACGGGCGCGGCCGGGGTCGATGGCTTCGGTGACATAGAGGTAGAACGCCTTGCCCGCCGGGATGCGGACGTAGAATCCGTCGCGGGCGATGGCCTCGCGGATCTGCTGCGCGTATTCGCGGAGCACGGCACCCGTGCCCGCCAAGGTCGCGTTCCGCGCGGTGGCGGCGGGCAGGCTTGTTTCGCCCAACAGCCCGGCGGCAGAACGCGTGTCCTGGAGGGCGGCCGTGGCGCTGGACAAGAAGGTGGCCGCGAAAAGCTGCACCTCGCGCCAGTCGCTCGTGCGGAGCACTTCGCCGCGGAGCCCGGCCGATCCGTCGTGCGAACCCCATGATCCGGTGGTCGCGTCGCGCTCCCGGTCGAGAGCCAGGCCACGGACACTCAATTCCCGGCCGTTCTCCGCCCCGGCCCGCCAGACAATTGTCCAAGTGCCTTCGGCCGCGAGGCGTTCGCGCGCCCGGTCGGGCGCGGCCCGGCCGTGCACCTCGGCCCCGGCGGGCACGACCCGCCGGCCGTCCTGCCAAACATCCTCGGTCACGAGCCCGATGACCGGCGTCTCCAGCCGGTTGGATTCAATGGCGAGAACCGTTTCGCACGGAATCAACCGGCCGTAGGGCGCGGCCGAGATGGGAGCTTCGGCTGGTGCGGCAGTGGTCGCCATCAGCGACAGCGGCAGGACCGGTGGTTGCGCGGGGACTGGCTTGGGCTCTGCGAGAGTTTGAGCCGGGCGAGGTCTGGATGGCGTTGGCTCCTCAACCTTGGTGAAATTGAGTCGCGCTCCTTCGCGCAGGATCGTGCGGGGCATGGCGGCCACCGGTGCTCCGTGAGCCGCGGGCAACGCTGCCGTCCGCCGCTGGCGCTGGGTGTAGAGCGCGAATCCGGCGAAAACGACCAGTGCTCCGACTAGGACAATCTGGCCGGTGGGCGACGCAAGGAATGTCGTATCGAACTTCATGGCAGCCGGGTGACGAGCACCGAAAAGACATTCTGCACGGAGAGATTGGCCCGGCCCCCGCCGGGGGCCCCGGTCACGGCAAACCAAACCGTGGTGTGCCCACGCGGCGGGAGTTCGCCGGTGGTGTCGGCGAGGGCCGCCGGGTAGATTTCGGACCCGACCCGCACGGCGAGGCTGTCCGCATCGAAACGGACCGGGGCCGCGCCCGGGTTCTCGGCCCGCACGCGGAAAATGAGCGTGTCCTCCGCATCGAAACGGAACACCTCCTCCAAAGTGACCGTGAAACCCGGATACCGCGTGACGCTGCGCGGTTCGGCCCGTTCGACCGCCTGCGTTAGCGCCGGATACTGCGCAGCCAGGAGCGCGTGGTTCTTCGCGCGGTCGAGCAGGCTGCGCACGAGGACCGGAGTCGCGCCCGGCGCGGTCGCGGCCGGTGCGTCGAAGAACGACACCGCACGGTCGGCTTCGTCCGCCGCGCGGAAGGTGAAGACATACACCCGTCCGCGATAGACCACGTTGACGGCGGCGGTCGCATCCGCCCGGAGCGCCCGCACGGAAAAGAAACTCGTGCCCGGCTGGTAGGACAGCAGCACCGGCGGCGCGTCCTCGGGCTTGGTCGAGAGGTTGGCGCTTTCCAACGCGGTGAGCGTCCCGGGGAACAGGCAGGTGGTCGGTTCCTCCCGGCTGACGCGGATCGAGTAGGCCATCCGCTCGTCGAGCGGATAGGTCCGAATCGCCTCCCCGGAGGCCGCGAAGACCAGTCCCCAGCTGTTCATGAGCAGCACCACTACGGCAAGATTTCGTAGAGCCATACGGCGAGGGGGTAGCGGCCGTTGACGGCCAGGTTGGGGTTGCGCGCGAAGGTGAACCGCGCCGTGAAGGCGGGCGCCTCCGTGAACGGCCGGCCCTGAAACAGGCCCGTGCGAATCCACTGGCCCTCGACCTGCACGAGGACGGTGTCCTCGCGGGTCTCCAGCACCGTGAGCTTCAGCACCTCGGGTTTTTGGTGCAGCGACTTGGCCGCGAACTCCTCCGCGCTGCGCGCGATCTCCTCGCGCGCCTGCTTCAGCGCCTCCGGCAGGAACAGTTTTTCCAGCAGCTCCGGGTGGTCGCTGCCCGCGGGATTGCGCGACCACAGTGCCAGGCACGCGAGGAGCGCGTGCATTTCATGGAGTTTGCCGGCCTCCTCGAAGCCGAGGAGCGGGCTCTGATGAAACGTCCCGGCCGCGTCTAGGATGACGACCCGCTCCCGGGTGCGGTAGGCGCGGATCACGAGATACGGCGCGACGACCGCGTAGGCCGTGGCGACCAGCGCCACCAGGAACCACAGCCGCGCCGCCACCGCGTAGTCGGTGAACAATTCCAGCGGATGCCGGCGGTGGCGGGGTGCCGCGGCCGGGTCGAGCCGCACGTGCGGGGCGGGAGTTTCGCGCAAGGTTTCGCTCATGGTCAGCAGGTGGTTTGCGGCGTGGGCATCCGCGTCGAGGCAAGGAGGGTGGCGACGGCCTGATCGCCGGAAGGGTCGGCCTTGGGCGCGCTCACCGGTGACACCGGTGCCGGCGAAGGCGGCGGCATCGGCGTCGGCATGGCCGGTGGCGGCGATCCACCGCCGGGCGGGGTCGTCCCGGCTCCACCCACGGAGCCAACCACCGCCGCGGCACCCCCCGTCTTGAGCGACTTGGCGAGCCAGATCACCTGCTGCAACGTGTAGAGTTGCTGCAGCCCCTGGCTGCCTCCGCCCGACAGGGGCGAGCCGGAGCAGAAGAGCATCTGCATCAGAAACGGCGTCCCCAGTGTGCCGAGCACCAGCCACACGGCGGCAAACAATGCTCCCAACAAACTGGCGAAGGACATCGCGTCGATCTCGCCGGGCCGCAAGCCGTAGGCCGTGGCCAGGTTGGTCGAATACGCGGTCAGGAGATTCCAGGTGACCAGTTCGGTGATCGCGAAGCCGACCGGCCACGCGAGCACGGCGAGCGTTTGTTGCAGATACCGCACCCCGAGGTTGTCGAGGCCCGGCAGCATGAACATCGACAGCGCGACCGGCAGGAACAGGAAGCAGAGCAGCTTCAGGATGTAGTGCAGGATGAGCAGAGGCAGCTGCAGCACGCTCGCCACGAGCACCACGAGCTTGCCCGACCCCATGAGGAACGCCCGATACAGCGACTCGCCGATCCGCGCGAAGCTGAAGTCGTTCGCGCTGTCCGTCATGCCATCCCGCAGCAGCGCGGCGGCTTGCATCGGGTGTTCCGTATAACCGTGGTGGAACACCTCGGCCATCGAGAGGAACGAGTCCTCGGTGAACGCGAACCACCACGGCAGCGTGGCGGTGAAACCGACCACGAGGACCGCGCGCACGATGGGCTGCACGAGGCTGTCCTGTTCGGGCCGCGCCCGGCTGACGCGGAGCATGAGCCCCGCGACGCACACGAAATAGACCACGAACCGCAGCGACTCGGTGAGCGCCACGATGGATTCGCGGAAGCTTGGGACGAAGTTGTCCATCAGTTCCGGCGCTCCTGCGGGCGCTGCCGCTCCTCCTCGGCCTTCAGTTTTTCGAGCAGGCGTTTCTTTGCCGCCTCGTCGGGCGTGTAGCTGCCGCCCCGGTCCAGCTTGATCGAACCCTGCCACGCATCGGCCGGTTGCATCCCGGCCGGCGCGACCGGACGCGGCTGCCGCCGCCACATGAGCCAGCCGCCCAAGGCGATGCCGACGAGTAAGACTAGAAGATAGACCGCCATTTTTTTCATGGGCGCGTGTAGTTGGTCGGGGTGAGCCGCAGCGACCGCTGCCAGGCGTTGGCTGCCGCCACCGACTGCCGCTCCTCGGCGATCTGTTTTTCCTGCAAGTCCCGCCGTTCCTTCTCGGCTTGGTTCTCGTTGAGGATCTGGGCGGCCAAGAGTTTGTCCGTTTCCTCGCTCCGCCGGGCCGCGAGTCCGGCCAGCCGCCCGTTGAGCGCATCGATGGTGGCGTGCAGCTTCTCGGTTTCCGCCTGGGTCGGCGCGTTTCGCAGGTCGCTGACGGCCGCCGCCAGGTCCGTCTGCACCGCGGCGATGTCAGCGTCGGTGGCGGCCAGGACGGCACCGACGTTGTCGCCCTGGCGCTCGACCGCTGCATAGCGGCGATAGAGCTCCGGCTGCCGGACGAAGCTGGCACCCAACGAGGTTCGGTCGTCCAAGGCGCGATAGATACCCTCCGAGGTGCGCTTGAGGGAGCCCACCGCGTCGGACAGCCGCCGCATGGCGTCCATCGTTTCGCCGTAGGTTTTTACAAACTCGGTTTCGCCGAGGGTGCGGCGGACCACGCGGTCCCCGGCCCGGGCCGGGTCGCCCATGACGTCCCGGATCAACCGCTGTGTGGCCAGCAGGTCCTCGACCTGCCTGATCTGCCGGTTCAGTTTCTCCAATTGTTCGGCCCACTGCCGCATGGTCTCGGCGTGCTGCGCGATCTGGTTGCCCTTGATGGCGGCATTGACCGCCGTGTTGGCGGGATCGGTGACGACCCATTGGGCGAAGGCCGGGCTAGTGAGCCCAACGAGAAGAACGAGGGGGATCAGTTTCATGGGGAGTGGGGCAGGAATATTTCCACGGTCGAAGGCACGCGGAGGGCGCCGTCCTCGAGCCGGGCCGGCTGGCGGAGCCGAACACGGGCGGCCGGTGCCGGTGGGATTTCCCGCTGCGCTTCTTGGATCGCCCAATACCGCGCCTTCACCGCCTGGTTGACGGCGGCCTCGGGCCCGGCCGGATGGGCGCACCCGGCGCACAGCAGCAGACTAAGCGGCAGGCACAGACGCATGGGTCGCCTCCGGTGGGGGTTGGATGTGAAGGAGCGTGCCGCATTGCGGCGGCTGAGCCGTGGGCAGGAAATAGCACACGGAGGAATGCCGGTGCCCGGCCGGCTGCTGTTCCGGCAGCTGGTAGTTGGGGATGACCTCCAGCGCGCTTTCCGGCAGCGGCAGGTCACGCGCAAGGTCGAGCAGGTCGCTCCGGTCCGCCTGCCGCATCAAAAAGAATTGTTTTGCGTTACCAATAACGGCCGCGCGCACGCGCGAGGCACGGAAGCGGGCGTATTGCTGCACGACGCTGACCGCCCAGCAGTTGAACTTCCGCAGCTGGGCGTAGCTCTCGGCGACAATCGCCTCGCCGCCCGGCACATCGAGGAACCGCGCGACCTCCTCGAAAATGATCCGCTTCCGTTGCGCCCGCGGCAGCCCGAGGATATGCTGACGCGCAAATCCGGAAATGAGAAGTCCGGCCGCGGTTTTCAATTCGACCGCCTGTTCCGGGATGAGCCCCAGCTCGAAATGTGCGACGCTGCGCTTCAGCGACACGTTGGTGACGCCGTCGAAGAGTCGGCCGAACTGCCCGCGCGCGGTCCAGGCACCCAACAGCGTCGCGAGCCGGTCGGTCTCCTCCTTGGGATGCTCCGGCAGCCGACCGTAGGCCAGCAGCTCGACGAGTGCCCCGTGCGTGGGAAAATCCGCCGGGGTCCAGAAGGCGCACGCCGTGTGCGCCACGAGCCGCGCGGTGGCCGGGTCCTGCGCGAACTTCGTGATCGTCGCCTCGTCCAACCGGGCGACGAATTCCATCGTCTCGGCGTCATGCGCGTTCCGCCGATCACGTAGCTCGGCGTAAGCCTCCAGAGCCGTCGTGCCCGCCGGCATCCGTTCGCGCCAGCGGTGGACGGCACAGGCCAGACGCCTGGCCTCGCGTGCCTGCTCGGGATGCGACCGCGACCAGTCTGCGAACGCGTCTTGGTAGAGCAGGTGCACATACTGCGCCAATTGCGCCTGCCGGAGGGCCTGCCGCTCCGCATCGGCTGGCTCGCCGGTCATGCGTGCCAACAACGCGACCGCGCTCGCCACCTGGAGTTGCGTGAGCGGCAGGCCCAAAGTGTCGAGGTAATTGAGCGTGAGCGGCGCATCGGGCTGAACCACGATGGGCGTTTCTCCCAACTCCTCGGTGAAAGATTTGTAGGAGAGTCCCTCCTCGACGATCAGCGTGTAGGCGTAGTGCCCCGCCGTCTGGAGGAGCAGGTCGCGCATCTTCTCCGATTTGCCCACTCCGCTCATCCCGAAAACCACCGCGTGCTGCGGCGAACCGCCGATGGCCGTGCTAACGCCGACCAGATTCCGGTTCACGCCATCGTAAAGCGCCTCGGCCGTGTCGAGGCAGCCGGTGAAGGTGCTGGAGAAAGGCAGCAGGTCGGCCAGGTTGGCGTCCTCGGCATACAGGTCCCAGTCCCGGTAGGACGAGTGGGTCCAGCCCGGCCATGATCCGAAGAAAAGTTTCTTCGCCGTCGTCGGCCGCGCGCATTCGTAATACTGTGCACCATTCATCGCATGGATGGCCGCCTGCAACTGGCTCACCTTGTCGCGCAGGCCCTGACGCGTGGCGTCCCACACCCGGATGACATAGCCGACCCGGAACGGCCGGGCGAAGCCGCCCGCCAGGCTCTCAATCTTGCGCTCCTTTTTCTGGAGCGCGACCCACAGGGAGTGTCGCTTCTCCCCGGCGTATTCGCCGGCGAGCCGCTCCATCGCGCGCTCTTCCCGGTGGATCTCCCCGCGGGTCTCGACGGGCGTCACATTGACCGAAATCTGGTAGTCAAGGAATGGCAGCCCGGTGAGATGAGTGACGATGCCCGGCTTCGTGCCGTGCGGCCACCGCGTCAGCACCAAAACACAGTGATAGTGCCCGTCGAGATGGAACCCGCCGTCCGGCTGGCCCACACCGTCGGCGAGCCAGCAGTTCTCTTGGATGGTCAGGCCGGGATCGCAGGGAGGCGCACCCGCGTCCCGCCGGGCGAGCCCCGGATTGAGGAAGCGGTGCAGGCACTCGCAGTGCGCCGCATCGTCCATGGGTCGGACGGGGGTGTCAGGCCCGAAGATCGCACGCGCGGCTCCGGCGAATTCTGCGAACTGCGCCTGCAATTCCTTCAGCAGCTTCCGGTAGCGGTCGAGCAGACTCCGGCGCGTGACCAGATTGCCCGAATAGGCGGTGACCTCGATGGATAGAAATATGGCAAGCCGCTCCCGCCGCAGTTCGCGGGCGTGCATCCGCCGCCAGTAGCGGCTGAACCGCTCGTTCCGGACCCGGCGGATGGCCGGATGCGCGGTCTGCTGCGTCTCCGCGTGATAGCGGAGCAACTCACGCCGGTAGTCCGCGTCGCAGGACCACTGCACCTGCAGCCGGCGTCCCGGCGACACGAGCGCAAACAGCGCCCGGACTTGGTCCTGAAACGCGTTCTTCCGCTCATTGCTGGCGCCCCGCAGGTCGGGCGACTCAATCCAGAAGCCCTTCACGGCGATCGCGCCGCGCTCCAGCGAGCCGTAGAGCAGGAGGTCCTCGGCGAACACTCCGTTGGGTGCCTCGGCGTGGGGTCTCATGGCTCAGTCAGCCCCCGCTGCGGTTTGGCGCTGCGGCTGAAGTTGCTCCCGCCTAGCAGTTGCTCGATCAAGTCCCGGTCATAGGCGGGCGGCCGTCCGTTGCGCAGGAACACGGCCCAGGCCAGCACCAGCGCGAGCGGTGTGCCCGCCACCACCCCGGCCGCGACCCAGCCGAGGTGCAGCATTAGTCCAACAACAGCGAAAAGCGCTAGGGCCGCCACCGCTGCAATCACCACCGGCAGGTAGAGATTGCCGTCGAGCCCGAAGACCCGGCCACGGGAATCGTCTGCTGCATTCGTATCGGTATGCCGGAGTTCCATGTCAGAAGCGCGGTTTGATCACTGCATCCTCCAGCCCGAAGATCGCGAAGAGCGCCGCCATGATGCTGGCCGCCGCCGCGATGATGACCCCGGCCACGATGCCGGCTTTTCCGTCCGGGTCGCCCTTTGCAATGGCGTTCGCGCCGGACCAGATTTTGACGATTCCCCAGATGAACCCGAACATGAACAGCACCGTGAGGGCCAGGCCGAAGCCGTCCTTCAACTGTTGGATTTGGGCGATAAAGGGCCGGCCGAAGGCGGACAGCGGCAGCGCTTTCTTTAGGCCGAACTGGAAGGAGCCGAGAAGTAGCATGGAGTAAACGACTGCTCTTTTATTTCCGCTTGTCAAAACAAAACCGCTGTCGTTTACTTTTCTCCATGGAAACCGCCGCCAACAAGAAGAAGGTCACCTACCGGATGTATTCGGTGGACGAGGAGACCCTGAACGAAAGCACCGCCGCCCTTGGGCGGCTGAATCCGGAGCTGGAGTTCGACCGCTCCGACTTGATGCGTGCCCTGGTGCATCTCACCCCGGAGATCGATCTCGAAGCTCTCGGCATCCTCCGTTCGCGCTATGAACGTCCGGGTGGAGCGTTGCCGCCCGATGACAAATGTGATCGCCCGCTGACGCTGCGCCTGCCCGTGAAGGACGGGGCCAAGATCAAGGCTGCCACCGAACGAGTGAAAGCCCGTAAGGTGTCTTCCTCCGAGGGGGAACTCATTCGCGCCCTGGCCCAGGTGCGGCTCGACTGGCAGATGTTCCTGCCCAAGTTCACCGCCTATCTCAACGAGTTCCCCGACGGCCGGGAACTGCGGTGGAAGTAATCATGAGCCCCGTGGAGCGCCGGGCGCACTTGGCCGGCTTGGAATCCCACCTGCGTTCCCGGCTATTCGGGCAGGACCACCTGCTGGCTCGAGCCGCCGCCGCGTTCCAGCGCGGCGAGCTGGGCCTCGCCTCCCCCGGCCGTCCCCGTGGCTCCTGTCTCCTCATCGGGCCGACCGGCACCGGCAAGACCGAACTGGTGCTCCTGAGCGGCGACTACCTTTTCGGACCGGAAAACCGCTGTCGGTTTGACCTCTCGGAATATGCCCGCCCCGATGCGGTGGCCCGCTTCCTAGGCGCGGACCGTGACGACCCGGGCGATTTCGGCCGGGCTCTCCGCGGCCGGGCGTGCGGCATCCTGCTGTTCGATGAACTGGAGAAGGCCCATCCGACCCTGTGGGATATCTTCCTCCAGCTGCTCGACCCCGGTCACGTCACTCTCGCCACCGGCGAGCGTATTTCCGTGGCGCCGTTCTACCTGGCCTTCACCTCGAACCTTGGCGGCGCCGAGGCGATGCGCATGGAGCAATCTACTTTTGCCAGCGTCGAGCGCACCATCCTGCGGCGGTTAACTCAAACCCTCCGGCCGGAACTGGTCGAGCGCATCGAGGAGAAATGGGTTTTCGCCCGGCTCAGCCCGGAGGTGCAACGGGAGGTGTGTGCTCTCCGGGTCGCCGATGAAATGGGCCGGCTGCGTGCCCTCGGTCATGATGTGCAGGTTTCGCGTGAGGCGCTGGAATTCCTGGTGCGCGAGGGTTTCGATCCCCACGTCGGAGCGCGTCGGCTCCGGCAGACTGTCGAGCGGCACCTGCGGGACGCCGTCGTGCGATCGCTCCTCACGGCCGGCGCCGCCTCGGGCGACATCAGGGTGAGGGAGTCCCGGCTGGTCCTCGAACTTCCGCCATGATTCCCCACCGGCCCGGGAAAGGCACTTTTTTCGTGCATGGTCCCTACGTGAAGTGCCCGGCATGCGGGGAGGAGCAGTTTGGCGTCCTGTCGATTCACGACCGCCACTACACCCGCCGCTGCAAGCGCTGCACCCACGACCAGCGGTTCGCGCTGCCGCCACTGCACAAAAAGATCCTCTATCTCGACCAGTTCGTCATCAGCAACGTGATGAAGGAACTCGATCCGGCGAGCGCCCCCGCCGCCAAAGGAACCAATGACGGCTTCTACCGGAAGCTCTTCGACCGGCTGGATCGCCTAAGCAAACTCCAGCTGCTACTCTGCCCCCAATCGTCGGTCCAGCGCGACGAATCGGTGGTCGATCCGCGTTACGAAAAACTCCGCCGTGTCCTGGGGCATCTCTCCTGGGGCGTCGGCCTGCACCCGCCGGCCACGATCTTTCACGCCCAAATGCTCCGCGCTTTCAACGGCTGGCTGGCCAATCAGCCGCCGGAGCCGCTCGAGGCGGATTTCGCCTTCGAAGGCAGAAGCGACGTCTGGCCCGACCGCCTGCGGATCGAGCTGAATTACACGTTGCCCGGCCTCGCTGACGCCTTGCGCAACATCGGCGCCGAACGGGACGAACGGATGCAGCGCGTCTGCCGCCACTGGCAGCAAGCGCCGGACTTTGATTTTCAGCAGGTCCTGACCGGCGAGGCCAGGGTGATTGCCCTCGGGCCGTGGGAGGAATTCATCGCTCACCAGCAGCGTTTCACCGCCGTCTCGAAAGGCCAGCGGCCCTACGTTTTCGGCGAACTCATTCCGCCGCCTTCGGCCAGTCTGATCACGCACATGCTGGCCGCCCTGCTGCCGGATGACCCCGGGCGGATCAATCGCCTGCAGGGCTTCTTCACGTCGCCCGCCGCCCAGGCGGTGCCCTATGTGCGGGTCAGCGCCTTGTTCTGGGCCACGCTCGCCCGCGAGGTGCGGCGCGGCCGGGCTCCGGAGAAATTTAGCGGCAGCCTGTTCAACGATGTCGAAGTGATCGCCGCGTATGCCCCGTTCTGCAACGCGATGTTCGTCGACAAGGAAGTCGCGCATCTGACCGATCAGCCCGAGTTGAAACGCGAGCTGGCCGGCCAGGCGCGTTTGTTTTCCCTGCGCAAGGCCGACCAAGAGGCGTTCTTCGCCTATTTGACGAGCATCGAAACGTCCGCGTCGCCCGAGCACCTAGCCACGGTGAAGGAAGTCTATGGGAATTCCTGGCCCCAGCCTTATTGGGAAATGCTGGGCGGAACGGCGGGGTCGACGCCGGCATGAATTTCGTTGGCTAATGTGAATCCGCTAAAGGGCAGCTTCCTCAGCAGTGGCTTGCCCGGTCGCCGGGGATGACGAATCAGCGCCTTGCCCTCCGGCAGTGCCAACAGCTCCGCCGGCTTGAACCACGGCATGTCCGAAAGCTGCCAGTTGCGCATGGCTTTCCCGGCGGTATGGCCGCCGCTGTATTTACGGGCCTCCCGGCCGCCCATCTTCTCGGACAGGATCTTCGCGCCCTTCTCATCGGCCGCCCGGAAGTGCACCTGGGTTCTCAAATTCGCCATGAACACGTCCGCCTTGTTGGGCACGTCGAAGGATGCATACAGTGACAACGGTGTCTGCGTCGCGGAAATGAGGCACACGCCCGCCTCGCGCAGCTCGTCCACCGCAAGGTGGTCCGAGAACCCGTCCTCAGACACCAGAGTTGTTTTCTGACCTTCATCCAGCACCAACGCGATGACGTTGCGCCGGCGCATTTCCTCCGGCCGCAAATCGAACCGCCGGAAGGCGTGCAGCAGGAAGAGCTGCTTGCAAAGGAGATTCAGGTATTTCCTTTCGACCTGGTAGGTCTGCGGGATCGACAGGCAGATCAGTTTTCCCCGGTCGAGTTCATCGAGCGAAAAATTCGGCCGGCTGGCGCAGAACACCTCCGAGATGTCGGGCGGCGTATAGGGTCGGAGAAAATTGGCGACGGTGTAGACCGTGCCGCTCTTCTGTTCCGGCGGCTGCTCGTGAAAGTCTGCGAAGAACTGATTTTCCGCCTTCGCCACCGCGCCCGTCAGTTTGCCCAGCCGGTTCAGCAGGTCCTCCCGGTCTTCGGAAATGCAGATGACATTGTGCACGTTTTCGGGCGTGACCGCGAGATCCACCAAATCCAACGCGATGATCGCGTGGGTGATGGCATCCTTTGCGGTTTCCTTAAAAAACGCCTGGCCGCCGCGTTGGCCGGCCGCGGTCGCCGTATCCACGAGGATCTTGGCGTAGGTCGAGGGCGGCACCTTGGGATCAGCCAGAACGCTCATCGTTAAGGGTGGGGTCCAGTCCTCCCGGGCCACCTCCGTCGGCCGCACCCGGATCAACCGCAGGTCATCCTCCTGGCCGAGCGCCCGGGCCATTTCACTGAGCGGTTTCCACAAGGCCCCCTTGGAATCAATCGCGAGGATGCCCGTATTCGGCAGGGTCTTCCGCAGCCCATGCAGGATCGGCACGACGGCCCGCGCCGTCTTCCCGGTGCCGGTGGCCCCGGTGATGAAAAAGTGGGTGCACACCTCGTCGCGGGTCCACTCCAGGCCCCACAGCCGGAGCACCACCCGGTTCGGTTCGCTCCGCGTGAGGGCACAGTAGAGCAACCAACTCGCGACGGCTCCGCCAGCCACGGGAATGACCCGGTCAAGCGGCGGCGGGCAGCAGAGCCATGCGGCCCACGCACCCAGATAGCAGCCGCCGGCAAGGCCACCTGTAACGCTGCCTAGGCGGGCCAGAACCATATCGTCAGGGATGCTCCAAACACGGCGCCGATGATGAACGAGGCGAGTGACTGCCTTCGCTGGGCCGCCTGCACCGTCCGGGCCACGGCGTCCAACGACTGTTCCAGCGTGCGCACCTGGGCTGCTGCGGCGGCGATCGGGGCGCGCAGGTCCTCCTCCAGTCGCCGCGCGAATCCCGCGGGCTTTTGGTCGAGCACGGTCTGCACCTGCGCCAGCTGGCCCGCGACATTGACCAGGTTGTCGCCCGACTCGGCGAGCATCTCGATCCGCGCATCGAGTGCCGATTGCATTTCCAGGGACAACTCCCGCAGGGTGTGCTCAGCTTCCTGCACCCGCAGCCAATGGGCGCCCATCACCCGGAGTGCCGGGTCATCCAGCGGGACTCCGTATTGCTCTGCGATGCGTTGCAAGTGTTCAGGCAGGGCCTCTGGGTCGGTTTCACTCTCGGCGCTCATGAGCGGCCTCCCCGGCGGCCGGCGATGGATGATGGCATCAGCGGCGTGGCGGCAGGCACAGTTGGCGACCTCGGTGCCGTAGTTGCGGACTCGAGTTCGAACCGCTTCCGCTGGATGTCCGTCTTGCGGAAATTCCGCCGGCAAAAAGTCCCGACGATGGTCGGCCGGATTTTGAGCCCCAGACGGGTCAGCGCCTCGGCGATTTCCTCGTAGCTCAAACCTTTGGCCCGATAGACCAGCAGCGCATCGCGATGCGGCGTCAGCCGACTCGGCGGCCGACTGGCCGGGTCGTAAGCATGGGCGTCGCCCAAGATGCGGGCGTGTAGCTCTGATTCGCTCATGGCTGAAATAATGCACAAAACGCTGTCGTTTACAAACTCGAAGCCGCGCTGCGGCGAGGCAGCGACGACGCGGCGGCGGCGGAGCGACGATTGTCCCGCCTAATTCCATTAGGGGTGGCGTGTTCCTCCTTCCATATACTGAATTATTCCTGAATCCGGTCGCTTGGTTATATCATAGGCTATCGATGTCACCCTCGTCCCATTTTAGCCATTTGTTGGGAACCGAGACCGTAGCCTTATCTAGATACTTGATAAATAGCTGTCGTTATGTCATGGATTACGACAATGGTTCGTTTCGATAAGCCCTGTTGTCGGGTTTCCGGAGCCGTGGAGTATTTCCGCGAGCATATGGAAATTGGCGATTATCTGGACCAGGGTGGAAAAGCGGAACTGACCTGGGTGGGCCAGGGGGCGGACCGCCTGGGCCTGCGCGGCGTCTGCTGCCGGGAGCATTTCGAGCGCCTCTGCGAGGGCCGGCACCCGTTCACCGACGAGCGCCTGACGGCGCGGGACAAGGGCGCCGCCCGTCGCGTCTGCTTCTTCGGCCAAATCTCCCCGCCCAAGGACGTCTCCATCGCCTGCCTGGTCGGCGGCGACGAACGAATCCGGGCTTGGTGGGACGAGGCGGTCCGCGACACCCTCCGCGAAATCGAGGCGGTCACGGCCACGCGCCTGCGGTGCCAGGGGGCCGACGGCGACCGGGTGACCGGCAATTTCGTGGCCGCCATCGTCACCCACGAAACCAGTCGGAAACTCGACCCGCAGTTGCACACCCATGTGTGCATCATGAACGCGACCTTCGATCCGGCGGAGAACCGCTGGAAGAGCGTCCAGCCGGCCGGTTTCTACCGGCACCAGGCATTCTTCCGTGAGGTGTGCTACGCCCGGCTGGCCGGCCGCCTCCGCGCCGCGGGCTATAAGCTGGAAGCGTCGCCCGGACTCGGCTTCGCAATCAAGGGCATGTCCGCAGAACTCCGCGAACGTTTCAGCCGGCGTCGCGCCGACATCCAGCGCGAGGCCTCGGCGCAGGGGGTTGCCTCCCAGGATGCCCTGCAGGCCATCGCCGCCGGGAGCCGCGCCGCGAAGGTGAACGCCACTGCGGCCGAGCTCCGCGCCTGCTGGTTGAAGGCCGCGGGCGATGAACTGAACGACCTGCGCACGCTCGTTGCGGGCACCGCTGGCGCGACCAGGACGGCGCTTGCGGGATCGCCCGCGACGGCCCTGGCGGACGCGGAGGCCCACCTGTTCGAGCGCCGGTCCGTGGTGGATCAGCGCGAACTGCTGGCCGAGGCGCTGGCCGTGGGACGCGGCGACGTCCCGCTTGCCGACCTGCGCACGGCGCTGGACCAGCGTGTCGAGTCTGGCGCCCTGCTCCGGGCCGGCGAGGAGGTCACTTCACGCGAGGCTCTCCAGTCCGAGGAGGAATTCGTCAGCTGGGCCAACCGGACGCGCGCCGAGTGTCCGCCCTTGGGCACCCCGACCGGCCGCGACCGGCCGGACTCCGACCAGGAGCCGGCGATTGCCGCCGTCTTCGGGTCGCGTTCCCGCGTCACCATTCTCCAGGGCGACGCCGGCACGGGCAAGACCACCTGCCTCCGCGCGATCGTCGCCGGCATCGAGCGCGCCGGGGGCGGGATCTTCGGTTGCGCGCCCTCGACCGGCGCGGCCGACGTGCTCCGCCGCGAACTGACCCCGCATGCGGACACGCTCCAGCAACTGCTCGTCAACGCACCGCTGCAAGCCGCGCTGCGCGGGCGCACCGTCATCGTGGACGAGGCCGGACTCGTGTCGGTCCGCCAAATGCGCGATCTCTGCCGTCTGGCGGCGGCCCACGACTACCGGCTGCTGCTGGTCGGCGACACAAAACAGCACTCCTCCGTCGAAGCCGGCGACGCCCTGCGCTGCCTCCAGCGCTATGCCCGGGTGCCGGTCGCCCGCCTCACGGAAATCCGCCGGCAACAGGATCCCGCCTACCGCGACGCCGTCCGGTCGCTCGCGCGCGGGGACCTCCTCGGGGCCTTCCGGCGGTTCACCCGCCTCGGCGCCGTCCACGAGATCGCCGACCGCGGCGCGCTTTTTCGCTCCGCCGCCGAGGACTACCTGCGCACGCTTCGGTCCGGACAGTCCTGCCTTGCGATCTCGCCCGTCTGGTCGGACATCCAGGCGTTCAACGCCGAGGTGCGCGCACAGCTGAAACGCACCGGACTCCTGCACGCCGAAGAGCACAGTCTTCCCGTGGTCGAATCGTGGCAGTGGACCTGGTCGCAGACCCGCCGGCTGTCCAGCTACCGGCCCGGCGACGTGCTGACGTTTTACCGGAACGTGGGCGGATTCACACACGACGAGCATGCCACCGTGGTGCGGAAGGAGCCCGGGTGGCTGGTGCTGCGCGGTGCGGCCGGGCGGGAGGTTACCTTCGATCCGCGCCGAACGGGCGGCTTCGATGTCGGGAAGGCCCGGGAACTGCCCGTCGCCATAGGCGACCGGCTTCTCCTCCGGGCCAACCTCAAGGCGGCGGGCCTCAAGAATGGCGACCTGGTCGAGCTCGCCGGATTCGCCCCGAATGGCGGACTGCGGCTCAAAGGCGGGGGCACACTGCCGGCGGATTTCCGGCACTTCACACACGGGTATTCGACAACCTCGCATGCGGCCCAGGGAAAGACCGTGGACCGCGGCCTGCTCCTGCTGACCGAGGCCGGCTTCTCCGCCGCCAACCTGAAGCAGGCCTATGTGAGCAATTCCCGGTTCCGGACTTCCCAGGCAATCTACACGACCGACGCCAGGGCCGCGCGCCACGCGATGCAGCGCCCGGCGGACCGTGTGCTCGCGTCCGAATTGCGCGCCGCCCCGCCTTCTTTCCGTCTCGCGCTACTGCATCGCTTGCGACGTTTCCGCCTGGTGGCCCCCGGGCTCGCGCTGCTGCGCGGCTGGCGGGACACTCTGCTCGGCGTTTCCCCGGCCGCGCCGGTCCGCACCTGATTTCCCATGGCCCTCAAGCAACTGGCCCACAAGCCGCCCGCGCCCTTGCCAGCCGCGCCCATCTGGGGCATCGTCGCCGGCGAGGACGAAACGCCGCTGGTGCTCCGCCTCGAATGGGCGGACCGGACGGAGTCGCTGCCTTACCACACGCTCACGCGCTGGACCTTGGAAGTAGGGAGCGAGGACGTGCTTACCCTCCACGCCGCGCGCCTGGTCCTGACGATCCGGGGCCGGGCGCTGGCTCCCGTCCGGGAGGCGCTCGATTCCGGCCGACTGGTTTCCGTCCGCGCCACTGAGGTCCGCTATCTGCCCCTCAAATCCGGCACCCTCGTGACAGGGATCACCGTTTCATCCGGCGATGATTCATGAATGACGTGCTCAAGACACTCCCGATTCCGGTTGTCGTATCCGAAGAGGAGCGGCTGCGGCGCATCGGGGCCTTCATCTGCGGGCTTGCCGCGCTCGAGCCTCCGCCACCGCCGAACGAGCCGCCTCCGCCCATCATTTCCGGGAAGGAAGCCGGCCCCGAGAATCGCGTGCTGGGTTATCTGGCGAGCGGGCGCGAAGCCTCCCCCATCGAAATCCGCCTGACGCTCGGCCTGTCGCGGTCGATGGCCTACCGCACGCTGCGACGTCTCAGTCTGGCGAGCGCGATCACAAGTCGCGGGTGTACCAAAGCACTCGTCTACCGCGCACTAGTTGTTGATCCGGCACGGAACTGAATACACAATTCTCTGCTTCCGAGTGAGTATCCACCTTGGTCAGCGCGCCTCACCCTTTGCTTTCTCGGCGAGCCAGCCAGAGTATCGCGGTGCCGAAGAGGGCGAAGAGGAAGCCCCAAGTGAGATTAACATTCTGATCGAGCGAGTGCCGGGCGTAGATGGCGGCGTCGGATACGAGGCCGTAACCGATGAGGATCAGGCCGAGAAGCAAAAAGAGCAGCCCCATGGGCAGGCGGACGTCGAGTTGTTGCATGACGGGATGGGGATGGGGTTACCAGAAGAGGAGGTTCAGTCCTGCGGTCAGGACGAGCACGATGACGCCGAGGGTGACGGGACGCGCATAGCAGGGGGTCGCGTGGTGGTCGCGAATCTTCTCCGTGAGCGAATAGACGAGCCCCCTCAGCTCTTCGTCGGTCCGGTTGGGCGCGGTGGCGAGGGAGATGACGATGGTACCGGTGAAGCAGCCAGTGAAGGCGAAGATCGCCATCCAGAAGCTCTGGGCCATGGGGCTGACAAAGCTGTGCTGCACGGAGAGCCAACCGCCCTTGAGGAGGGAGGCGGTCTCACCGAGGGGCAGCGTGTTGGCTTGGAAAAGCACCGCAGAAAGCGTGCCGAGCAGCAGACCGAAGAAGGCGCCGTGCCCGGTGGCCCGCCGCCAGAACATGCCGAGCAGGAAGATGGCGAAGAGCGGTGCGTTGACGAAACCGAACACCAGTTGGAGCATGTCCATGATGTTGTTGAATTTAGTCGCCGCATAGGCGCAGACTGCGCTGATGAGCAGGCCGACGACGGTGGTGAGACGGCCGACCTTGAGGAGATGCGCGTCAGTGGCATCGGGCTTGAACCAGCGCTGATAGAGGTCGTAGGTCCAAAATTCCAACTCCAGGCTCTAGGCCTGCGAGTCACGCAGAAAGTTCTGCGTCACGAGCGTACCGTCCGGCTGCCCAAGAACTCCGGTGAACAACTGGTTCTGCTGCTCTGTCTGAACGAGGGCGGCGAATACTGACAGCTTGCTGGTGGCATATTTGAGACCGGCTTCCCATTGCTGAATCGTTTCCGTGGGAGGAAGAGTGCCATCACAAAGGGTTTCACAAAAGGGCGCTGACTGAGGCATACGGTAGCCATCCATGTACCGGACATATGAACCGCGCGGTGGTGATCGGCGCCGGCGACTGCCTCGACGTGCCGGTGGCGGAGCTGGCGGGGATGTTCGCGGAAATGGTGCTCGCGGACATCGTCACCAGCGCTGAGGTGCGGCGCTGGGAGAAGCAACGTCCCGGCCGGGTCCGTGGCGTGAACTGGGACGCGAGCGGCGCGCTGGCGGCGGTGCGTGCGACGGTGGCGGCGCACGAGGCCCCGGAGATCTTCGCCCGAGCCGATCTGGGGTCGCCGCCGAGCGAGGAGTCGGATTTCATCGTGTCGGCCAACTGCATCTCGCAGCACGGCCTCGTGCCCGGTCATTCGCTTCCGGCTTACGAAAGGGACAAAGGCCTCCCCGAGCGTTGCGCCAAGGCGGCGGCGAAACGCCATCTCGCGTGGCTGGCGGAAGGCCCCGGCGTGCGCCTGCTCCTCGCCGACGCCGCGCGATACGATATCGGTCCCGACGGCCGGCAGCTCAAGAAGGAGACGTTGCACGAGCGTTTCGGCCTGCCGAAGCCCGACCGCACCTGGGGCGCTGGGACCTCGCGCCGATTCCCGAGTGGTCACGCGATTTTCACCGCGCTCACGAGGTCGGCGCGTGGATTTTTCTGTCAGGAGCAGAGAAATTCCTTTAATGGATTTGGCAGGGTGGTGGGTCTTGATAAAGTAACCCCCATTCCGAGCCGCATTACGTCCCGTCGCCCCATGCTGCCACCCGATTCTGAGCTTAACCGTTGGTTTGCCGAGGAGGTGCAGCCGCATGAGCCGGCACTGCGGGGCTGGCTGCGCAATCGCTTTCCTAGTCTGACTGATGCGGACGATCTCGTGCAGGAATCCTATTCGCGTCTGTTGCGAGCGCGGGAAACGGGGTCGATTGCCTGCGCCAAGGCCTTTCTTTTCGTCACGGCACGCAATCTGGCGCTGAACCAGTTGCGACATCTTCGCCATGAGCGCCCGGATGACATCACGGAACTGGACGCATCGGGTGTCTTGGATAATGGCGCGGCCATTCCCGAATCAGTGGCTCACGCTGAGGACCTCCAGCTCTTGATCCAAGCCATTCAATCCCTGCCCGATCGTTGCCGTCAGATCATGACGCTGCGGAAACTCTATGGCCTTTCGCAAAAGGAGGTCGCGGCCCGGCTTGGCATCTCCGAGCACACCATCGAGGCGCAGGGAAGCATCGGCCTCCGCAAGTGCATCGAGTATTTCCGCCACCACGGCTACAATCGCATTCTTCACCCATGAGCGCACCTTATCCACCGTCCGGGCCGTTTGATCCGGTCGCACAAGCTGGCGCCGAGTGGACCCTGCGCCATGACCGTGGTCTGACCGCGGCCGAGCAGGATGATTTCTCCCAGTGGCTTGCCGCCGATCCGCGCCACCGGATGGCTTGGGCCGAGCATCGCTGGGGCTGGGATGAGCTGGACCGGCTGGCGGGCCTACAGACTTCAGTGCATGCTGTGCCTGATCCTGACCTGCTCGCCCCGAAGCGTCTTGGGCGGCGTCTTTCTTGGCTGATGCCCGCATCGGTCGCCGCGATGGTCCTGGGTGCTCTGCTGCTCTATCGGTCGGGGCCGGCCGCGGCGCCGTCGGGGCCTGCGCCGGTTCGTTCATTGGCGTTCATCGAGCAACGGGTGCTGTCGGACGGTTCGGTCATCATCCTGAATCGCGGAGCGATCGTCACCACGCATTTCACGGCCGGCGAACGGCGCGTCCAGCTCGAGCGCGGCGAGGCCCATTTCAAGGTTGCGAAGGATGCGACGCGACCGTTCTTCGTCGAGGTTGGCGGGGTCACGGTGCGCGCCGTCGGAACCGCCTTCAATGTCCGGCTTGATCCCGCCTCGGTCGAGGTGCTGGTGACGGAGGGGAAGGTGGGGGTGCAGCGCGGCCGTCCGACGGTCTCACTCCCCGAGGAGTCCCTCAGCCTTTCGATGGGTGAGTGTACGGTCGTTTCGCTGACTCCGTCCGCGCCGGCGCCTCAAGTTACCGTTGTGCCTCCGGCGGAGATCGTGGCGCGACTGGCCTGGCAGCCGTTGCTGCTGGATTTTAGCAATGCGCCGCTGACCGAGATCGTGGCCGAGTTCAACCGCCGCAATCCAGTGCGCCTGACGTTCAGGGATCCTTCCCTGCATGAAGTGCGTTTGAGCGCGACCTTCCGCTCCGACAATGTCGAGGGATTCGTGCGCCTCTTGAAATCGAATTTTGGCATCAATGTCGAATGGCAGAGTGATGGTAACATCGTTCTGAGCTTGGCGGATCAAGATGGCCGCTGAGCGTCCGGTGGACCCCGGTCCTGTGGCTTGCACGGACCGGTCGTCGCCAGTCTCTTTTTTTCGTCACCCCTCCGAACTCCTGCGTCCCAATGCGTCCGATCCTCTACCTGCTTGCATCCTCCCTCCTCCTTCCCCTCTTGCTTCGCGCCGACGACGGCTACCGTTTCTGGCTGCGCTACGATCCCATCGCCGACTCTGCATTGCGCCAGGCCTACGTCGGCGCCATTTCCGAGATCGTCATCCCCGAACCCCCCCGCCCCCTCATCGCCTCCGCGTGCGATGAACTTGTCGCGGGCCTCCGCGGCCTGCTAGGCGCCGACATCCCGGTCGTCACCAAGGCCACGCGCGACAACGCCCTCATCCTCGGCATCCCGCGCGACCCGTGGATCGCCTCCGTGGTCAACGAGGCCGACCTGCGCGAGGCTGGCGTCGAAGGCTACGTTCTCCGCCGCATCGCCCACGAGGGCGGCCACCGCACGCTCATCGTCGCCAACCGCGATCAGGGTTTGCTCTACGGAGGCTTCGCCCTGCTGCGCCATCTCCAGTCCCACCAGTCGCTCGACAACCTGAACGTCATCAGCGCGCCGAAGATCCAGCGCCGTCTCCTCAACCATTGGGACGACATGAATCGCCATGTCGAGCGCGGCTACGCCGGCTTCTCGCTCTGGGAATGGTTCTATCTGCCGGAGATCCGCAATCCGCGCTACCGCGACTACGCCCGCGCCCTCGCCTCGATCGGCCTCAACGGCACCGTCATCACCAACGTCAACGCCAACGCCCAGATCCTCACCGCGCCCTACCTCGCCAAGGTCGCCGCCCTCGCGCAGGAGTTCCGTCCGTGGGGCGTCCGCATTTACCTCACCGCCCGTTTCAGTGCGCCCATCGAGATCGGCGGCCTCAAGACCGCCGACCCGCTCGATCCCGCCGTCGCCGCGTGGTGGCAGGAAAAGGTCGCCGAGATCTACCGTACCATCCCCGATTTCGGCGGCTTCCTCGTGAAGGCCAACTCCGAGGGCCAGCCTGGCCCGCAGGATTACAAGCGCACCCACGCCGATGGCGCCAACATGCTCGCCGACGCGGTGCAGCCCTACAACGGCATCGTGATGTGGCGCGCCTTCGTTTACTCGCCCGACAATAACGACGACCGCGTGAAGCAGGCCGTCACCGAGTTCGCCCCGCTGGACGGGCAGTTCCGCCAGAACGTCATCGTGCAGATCAAGAACGGCCCGCTCGACTTCATGCCGCGTGAGCCCTTCTCGCCGCTCTTCGGCGCGATGCCCAACACCCGCCTCGCCGCCGAGCTGCAGATCACGCAGGAATACCTCGGCCAATCGATCGACCTTGCCTTCCTCGCCCCGATGTGGCGCGAGGTGCTCGACGCCGACACCTACGCGAATGGCAAAGGCACGACCATCGCCTCCATCGTGGACGGCAGCGCCAAGCTCCAGCATCCGTCCGTCATCGCCGGCGTCGCCAACACCGGCACCGACCGCAACTGGACCGGCCACCTCCTGGCCCAGTCCAACTGGTATGCCTTCGGCCGCCTCGCGTGGGATCACGCACTCAGCTCCGAGCAGATCGCCGACGAGTGGACGCGCCTGACCTTCGGCCACGATCCGACCACCGTCGCCACGATCAACAAAATGCTCCTCGGCTCGCGCGAGACCGTTGTGAACTACTCCATGCCGCTCGGCCTCACTCACATCATGGCCGAGGGACACCATTACGGCCCCGGCCCGTGGGTGGACAAGCTCGGCCGCGCCGACTGGACCTCCGTCTATTATCACAAGGCTGACGAGCAGGGCCTCGGCTTCGACCGCACCGCCACCGGCTCCAACGCCCTCGCCCAATACGCGCCCGAGTGGCAGAAACTCTGGGGCGACCCCGCGACCTGCCCCGAGAACCTGCTCCTTTGGTTCCACCATGTGCCGTGGGAGCACCCGATGAAATCCGGCCGCACGCTCTGGGACGAGCTCTGCCTCCGCTACCAACAGGGCGTGGACGAGGTCCGTGCGCTCCGCCGCGACTGGGACTCGCTCAAGGGCCGCATCGACGACGAGCGTTTCACGCACGTCGCGCAGCGCCTCGCCCGCCAGGAGAAGGAAGCCATCAACTGGCGCGACTCCTGCCTGCTCTACTTCCAGCAGTTCTCCAAGCGTCCGCTCCCCGCCGGCGTCGAACCTGCCACCCAACCTCTCGAACACTACACCTCCAGAACCCTGCATAATATGCCGGGCTTCTGACCGTATGTTCAGCAGCACCAGCCCAAATGCTTTAGCGGAAAGAACCCCGTGAGGTTTCTTTATATGGTAACCCCACCCCAATCCCCATGAGTACCATCTCTCCGTATGTTCATCTCCCCCAAAGATTCGTTCAGACAATCTTCGTAGCACTGTTGCTGGTCGTCACCGCGGCGGGCGCGGACAACGGCAAAAAGAACTTCGATCTGCCGGGTGGGTCGGCGCCAGAAATACTCAAGAGATTCGCAAAACAGGCCGGACGTGAGATCATATTCTCAGACGAAGTGGTTGGCGCGGTAAAGACCAACACGGTAAGGGGCGAGTTCACCCCGAAGGAAGCCCTGGATCTGCTACTGGCCGACACTGGACTGGCCGCGTCGCAGGACGACAAGACAGGAGCCTTTGCGGTGAGGCGCGGGATGCCCGACCCAAACGGGGCAAGGGTGGCGTCAACAAGAAGCCAGGACGACCGCCCCGTTGAAACCAGTGGCTCGAAGGCGAAGGACGATATCGTGGTGCTTTCGCCCTTCGAAGTGCGGGCGAGCGAGGACAAAGGGTATCACGCCGCCAACTCCGTCAGCGCGACACGCGTCGCTGTGCAGATCAAGGATCTACCGATGAACATCACCGCGCTGACCGACGAGTTCATCCGGGATCAGACGAGCTACGATCTCTACGACGTCGTGAAGTGGGCGGGCGTGCATCAGGATAACGTCTCCCAGAGTGGCTGGGTGCGCTGGAACCTGCGCGGATTCACCAACACGGCCATCCAGCGCAACGGAATTACCACGAATTTCCGTTTCCTGGACCCCGCCAACATCGAACGCATCGAGGTGGTGAACGGTCCGGCCTCACTGCTGTACGGGCAGCTGAATCCTGGCGGAATCATCAACTACATCACCAAACGGCCGCGGTCGCGGCAGGAGACCACGCTCAGTGTTGCTGGCGGCAGTCATGCGTATAATCGCTTCATGCTGGATGCCACCGGCCCCGTGCCTGGGACCGGGGGCAAGTTGCTCTACCGGGCCGTGGCGATGCGGGAGAACATCTCGCGTTTCTCCCAGCATGCCAAGGGACAGAAGCAGACGCTGTCGGCGGCCCTGTCGTGGCGGCCGACCCCGCGGGTTACCTTCAACGCTGAGTTCGAGGAATTCCGCCGTGACGAGCCGAACACCCCCAGTTCGCTACTCATTGTCTACGTGAATGGCGTGGCCACGCTGCCCTACGCCGGCCTGCCGAGAAATTTCAGTTTCACCGCGCTCGGGGATTGGCAGGAGTACACCAGCCGGGTCATGTCCGCGGATCTGTCGGTCGCCCTCACGGACGCCATTCAATTCCGTGTTGCGCTCGAGCAGAGCGATTTTCTCCAGGAAGACCGCATCACCGGACAGGCGGGCACCGGCATATTGTCGCAATCGGTCATCGACCAGTTCTATCCGCCCGGTACCCTGACGCCGAAGGATGCGATGTTTCGCCGCAACCGCTACGATCTGCAGGACGGCGACGAGCGGACCGGCCAAGTGGAGTTGACCGGCAGGTTTGAGTTCGCCGGCATCCGACTCAATCCGCTCGTGGGTTACCGAAAGAACTTCAACACGGATACGCACAATATCTTCAAGACGAACACCACCCCCGCGCCTTGGGACATGCGGAACCCAGCCACGTGGAACCGAATCGTCCCGTTCGGGCTGGAGGCACTAAATCTCAACTCGGATAGTAGCAGTTTCGCGGACAACGATTCCTACTATGGCGTGATGACCGGTTCGGCCTTCGACGAAAAGCTGCACGTGCTGGCCGGCTACGGCCGGTACAACGTCCACAGCTCGCCGGCCCGGAACAACATCACCGGAACGCTGACCTCCCCCGACAGTGCGCGCTCGGCCAACGTGCCGCAGTTCGGTGCGCTGGTGCGGCTCACACCGGAGGTCTCGGCCTTCGCCTCCTATAGCGAGTCCTTCCTCGCCAATACGGCCTTCCTGCGCGTGAACAGCGACGTGCGCACACTGCCGGCCAAGCCATCGGTCGGAAAGGGCTATGAAGGCGGCCTAAAGGTGGAGCTGATGAACGGCCGCGTCTCGGGCACGATCACCTATTTCAGCATGAAAGTGAACCCGACCGCCGTGTTCGAGGTCTTCGGCGGCACAGCGCCCGACGGACGCATGCTCTTCACCGATGTGCAGGGCGGATCCCAGAAGAGCAGCGGTATCGACGCCAATGCCTTGGTGACACTGGTGCCGGGGGCGCAGATCTACATCAACTACAACCGCATCAAGGCCGTCTACACTGAGCACCCGACCAATGTCGGCTTCAACGGCTCCCGGCTGGTGGGCACGCCTGACGAATCACTTAACATTTGGGGCAAGTACACCTTCGAGTCGGGACGATGGAAGGGCTTCTATTTTGGCGGCGGCGTCAGCCGCGTCGGTAATTTCGTGAGCCAGGCCAGCAATCCTCTCGTGAGTCGTATGCCCGGCTATACCACCTTCGACGCCATCATCGGTTACAATCTCAAGCTGTTCGAGCATCGGTGGAAGGTGGATGTGACCGTCCGCAACCTAGCCGACAAATTCTACTATGCTTCCGCCTCCAGCTTCGGGCTTCCGCGCCATGGTGTCGTTACCCTCAGCACGAAGTTTTGAAGGTCGGTTTACGCCGGGCGGATCCCGGCCGTTCCGACGGGGCCTTCGTAGGCTGCTGCTGAGCGCGGTACTGGGGGCCGCGTCCGGCTTGGCCGGCGCGGCATCCGACCCGGCTCCGCGCGATGTCGAGGCAATAGCCGTTGGGTTCGCCGCGCGCCGTCTCGCGGCCCTGGAGGAAATCGTCGCCACCGTGCCGCCGGACAATCTGGGCGGCAGCTTTCTCACCGATCAGATCAAGGCCTTGGCCATGCTCCGGCAGGCCGAACTGACTGGCGACGTCTCGCGGGTGCCAGAGGCCAACGAGCTGCTGCTGCGATTCTGCCGCCAACTCGACCAGCCCAACTGGTGGGGTCGGATTAACCATGGCGGCGGCCTGTTCGCCATGCGCGCCCTGATCACCTACGGTAACCGCCCCGACCTCCTCTTCCCGGCCACGGTCGCAAAGCTGCGCGATGGGCGTGAACCAGACGGACGCGTCATCCCCGGGCAATCCCTGAGACACTTCTTGCCCGAGACTTGTTTCAACCGTCATATCCGCATCGGCCTCTACACTTGGCCGAAACCGTTCGAGGGAGCGGTGGGCTACACCGAGAATCACCGACTGCAATACATGGTGCACGCCCTGTTGCTGTGCCAGATCTATGGCGACGAGACCTATACCCCGCCTGATGGTCCGCCCACACCCCTGCGCAGCAATCAGCCCGGGCAGCGGGATTTCTACGGCTATTGGAAGCAGGCCTTTTACGAATACCTGATCAGTTACCGGAAACCCCAGATTCCCATCGAGCCATGGCAGTTCGAGGAGTTCCGTCACATGGATTGGGGCGTGACGGAGAAGGACGGGGCCACCTACATGCATGTCTTCCTGGGCGACTTCTGGCTGCTGCGTGATCTCTCCGACGACCCGGTGCTGAGGAAATACTGCGAAATCTTCATCGACCTTCTGCTGGCCGACTACGCGGAGGAGACAATCCTTGGTGTTTATGCGGGCGCGCACGAGAACTCCGAGAAGCACACGAACCGCCTGCCGGGCCTCATGCACATTTTCAACCATCTGCTCTTCGACGACCTGCCCTACGTGCCCGCAGGACGCGAATATTACGAGTGGGGAGCGTGGTCCTACCTGTCCTTGCTCACCACTGAATATCATCCCGGGCACCCCGACTTTCCCAAGGTGCTGATCGACCTAGCGGTGAACAAGCCCCGCGAGGGGTATTTCGTGCGCGAGTCCATCGCCGAGACCCGCGATGGACTACCGGGCAAGCCGAAGGCGACTTGGGTCATGCCCGACTATGCGCTCGGATTTGGAATCAAGTCGTGGAACGGATGGGGCTACCACGCGGGTGGGGCCTACGTGGCCACACCGGGAGCGAAGCTCGGCGACGTCGGGTTGGCGGTGATTCCCTTTGGTCTCAGTGACAACAACCAGTTCGACCTCAAATACAGCCTAATCTGCCCCATGCAGAGCGTGGTGGGGCGCGGGGCGGCCATCACCCAGAATGGCGTCGACCAGTTGCCCGCCAAGATATGGATCAAGGACGGCTTCACGGAAGATTTCCAATCCTTCCCCCCGTGGCTGTTCTTCTCCGCCCGCTCAAGCATCGGTCGCGAGGTGTATCTTGCCATCCGCCCCGTCTTGGGTGGCTGGCAACCTGATACGCCCCGGCAGCCGGGCACCACTATCCTCCAGTTCCGGGTGGCACCGGGGGAAAGGCTGCCGGAGCTGGCCCACTCGAAGGTTCCGGCCGAGGGGCTGGGCCGGATCATCCGGTTCGAGCAGGCTTCCGACTACCTCGTCTGGGAGATGGCCGACTCGGACCGCTACACGTCTTTCGATGACTTCAAGCGCTCCGTCGTGGCGGCCCCCCTGTTGGTCGATGCCGAGTCGGTCACCTACACTTCGACAGCTGGCGAAAAATTGCGGTTTGATCGTTACGATTTCCGCCGGCACAGCGTGGACGGAAGGGTGATCGATTACGACGATTACCGTTACGTGATCCACAATCCGTGGGTGACTTGGCGCCAAGGAGCCAAGCGGGCCCGGATCGAACGCAGCGCGCGGGCGGCGGAATACGACTTCAATCCGGACGACTCCGGCATCTTTATCGACCGCATGCCGGCCAAGACTGTTCGGCAATAGGGGGCGGCGGGGGCCCCAAGACCCTGCCGCGAGGACTTCTCCCGCAGGTGGGTGCATCAGCCTTCACCGAGCCTACGGCTGACCGCCCTACGCCAAGCGAACTTGTCTGACCACCGGCGGGGTTGACGCGTAATTAAACAATGCCGACTCAAGTAGAAGCATACGTTTCCTGGAAGCTGGTGCCCGCCAAGGCTCCGCGTTCGCGTTCAAGTTGGCGCGAACCGCGACGCCGGTGCCCGCTCTCCAGCTACAGTCGCGACCACGGCTGTTTGCTCGGCAGTGGCGGTCGCGTCGAGCTGTCTATATCTTTGGGGCAGGGGTGCATCGGGGTCGCGCACTCATGCTATACCACGCCGGAGACCCCTTTGCCTCTTACAGGGCGGCGGACGATATTCGCCCGGCTTTTCCTCCCCACGGCTGGAGCTAATTCAAGTCGGGCGCTTCCGGGGCTTCCAGCCCGGCAGATGATCGAACTCCAGTCCGTCGATCAGCGCATGGAACTGCGCGGCGTCAAGGTCCGGGGCGATTTTCGGCCAGGACAGTGTGCCCTCCTCCGGCCGGTACGGGCAGATCCAGAGGCCGCGAGAGGTCCAGTGCATCACCTTGAGTCGATTCTTGCTTCTATTTGTGAACGAAAACACACCACCGCGAATCGGGCTGAGTTTCATCTCCTCCTTGAGGAGCGCGTAAAACCCGTCGTAGGAGAGTCGCAGGTCGGTCGCACCGAGCCGCGCGTAGTATTTGGTTTCCGGCGAAAACTTGAACATGATAGCGTTCCTCAGTTGAGGGTTTTGACGAGCTGGGCGACCCACGCGGCGTCGGCGCCCACGGGAATTTCGAGCGCGAGGCGCTCGGCCAGGCGCAGCGTCACGCAATCGCGTGTCGCAAGACGTGGTGCCGGCTCGCTTGCAAGAGAAGGGACTTCCACGAAGGCTCGGGGCTCGCTCGTGCCAGTCGTCGGCCCGCGCAGTTGCTTCACCCACTGGCTCAAACTGGCCGGGGGCAGATCATTTTTCGGCGGAACTCCGAAAGGGTTTCGCCGCTCTTTCCCCAATCACTTACCCGGGCTGCCCGCTCTTCGGCCGTCCAAGAGCAGCACTGTCGCGTTTTCAATCCCGCCGTCGTCGGCGTCGTAGCCAATGAAGTTTCCATTCCATGATCCGATCCAAACTCAATCCGTTCGCCTACCCCGCCGGTGGTCGGACAAGTACCGAATAGGCTGGTGATGTCGCCAAGCCAGGGCGGTGATGTGCATTCGAAGGTCGCGCCCGTCCAAGCCAACGACGGCATATTTCTGATAGCGTCTTGAAACGCCCGCGCATGGGCCAGCGCGGGCGTTTTCCCCTCACACCAAACCATGCCCAATACGCCCCACGGAACCTCTGCGCTATATTTTGAGCAACCCACCAACAACTCAGGTCATGGAAACGTCCTGAAGGTCGGTCGCGGCATCAGCGTCTACTGGGACGTCCAGCCTTCCAATGCATGGCCAGAGCACCAACACTCCACCACCCAGATTGTCCTCGCCCTCGAACCCGTCGAAGCGGAGATGACGTGGGGCGATTCAAGGGCAGGCCGAGAGCATTCCACGGTGCCGCACATGTGGTGCGTGCCGCACGACACTCCTCACGCAGCCGTCTGGACCGGCAAGGCGGCCATGGTTGTCTTCTATGTCGAACGCGAACTCGTCCGAGAAGAATGTCGGGCCGAGTTGCTTTGCGGGGTCGTGCTCCCGCTCGCTCCATTACTCCAGCAGGACTATCTGCTGGCCCGGCTTTGTGACCGGTTCAGGGACCATTGTCATCGCCGGAAGCTAATGTCGGAACCGATGATGTTCGCCAACGCCATCATGCTGTCGATCGCGGTCCTGCACCTGTGCATCGGAAAGATCGCGACCGGAACGCGACGCTCCCGCGGGCTTGCTGACAAACGCATGGAACTCCTGGCGCACTACCTCGAAAAGCATCTCCGCGACCGGCTGACCCCGACAATCCTGGCCTCAGCGGTCGGCATGGGTGTAGATCACTTCGGCCGCATGCTGCGTGTCTCCACCGGCCTGCCGCCGATGAAATACGTTTGGCGCTGCCGGCTGCACCGGGCGCGACTGCTTCTCGAATCCGGCGAATGGAAGGTGGCGCAGGTCGCCGCCGAATGCGGTTTCTGCGATCAAAGCCACCTCGACCGGCGGTTTCGGAAGGAATTCGGATGCACGCCCGGGTTCGTTATCCCGGCGGCGGCAAGAGCAGAGGCTTAGCGGACATTGTGCGTCTGCCGCTGTGCTGTGGCGATAAGTTTTGCCAGATCGATGTCGAGCGCCACCGCCATCCGCAGCAAGGTATCGAGAGTCGGATTACGAAGACCACGCTCGACATAGCTCACCATCTGCTGAGAGAGGCCGCCGCGTTCGGCCACGGCGTTCATCGACAGCTTTCGGCGCAATCTCTCGCGGCGCAGTTGCGCCGCGACAGCGTTCGCAACCATCTCGAGGTGTTCATGTTTGGGCACCCCACCAGACAAGCCGACAAAGGCTTTGACAACGCATCTCACAATAGTGAGGATAACATTGTTGCCTTCCCCGAAACAGTCCGCCGCCCTCCGCCTTATCCTCCCGGGCAAGGCTCATGGCTATCCTATCTTGGACGATGCCGCAGTGATCCTTGGACGCGGCCGGCGAAGCCTCTCTTTGGAACAACTGCATCGCTCTGACCCCCTGGCCCTCGACCTTGTGCGCCACCTATTGCCCAGGATAGGTAACCCGAAAGTTGCAGCAGCAGTGATCGCGGCGCTGGCTGATATTGCGGCAAGTGGCCGTGATAGGCCACCGCGCCGGCATCCATAATTTCGCTCCGCTGACATACAATGCCCCGCGGTCGGTTTCTGGTATGGTGGGGGACTTCCGCGGATCGTTCCGGTTGCCGCGTTTCACTACAGACCCCGTTCCAAACCTGTTGGGCCGCAGGGCTGGATCCCCCTCAATGCGAGGCCATGAACCTCGCCAACTGACATGAATGATACGACTCAACTCGTCCCACTCAGCAAGCAGAGCATCAGCAGCTACGCCAAGGCGACACGGCACCTCCGCCGCAAGGTCGGAAGCAAGGCTCCCACGACGGTCGAACTCATCAACTTCGAACTCGCCGGGCGTGACCCTCGGGACATCGCCTCCTGCTTCCTGGACCACCTGCGCGATCTCGAGCGTCGCCGGCTCATCGAGTCCGGCGCAAGACGCACCCGGCGCGGTCCGGGCGGGCCAGCGGACTCCTTGGTGCGCCCCGCAACCTGGCCGGGTCGTCGCGCGTCCGTTTCAATGCCCGACCCGACCCGCAATTGACCGGAGGACCGGATGCCGCCGAGGGAATCAGACCCGGTGTTACCGGCGGCGTCCGTCCTGGTGCCGGTGGCGATCTACACACGGGTCTCCACCGACAATCAGATCGGCGGGCGGTTTGACTCCTGCGAATCGCAGGCGGCGATCTGCCGGGAGCAAATCGCCCGCCGTTCCACCGAGGGCTGGCACGAGGTCGCGTGCTTCACCGACGCCGCTTACTCCGGCAGCACGATGAACCGCCCCGGCATCCGCGCCCTCAAGCGGATGATCGAGGCGGGGGAGGTCAAGGTCGTGCTGATCTACAAGCTGGAGCGCGTCATGCGCAGCACGGACGAATGGATTCCGTTCCGTGCCTTCCTCAGGAAGCACGACTGCCGGCTGGAAAGCGCGACGGAGGATCTTTCGGAGAACACTCCTTCCGGGCGTCTCAAGAACATCCTGATGATGGGATTCTCGCAGTATGAGCGCGAGAACACGGCCGAGAAGACCCTCGCCAAGATGGAGCAGCAGGCCAAGCGCGGCATCTGGAACGGCGGCATGGTGCCCTATGGCTACGACTACGACACCAAGGCGCAGACGCTCCGGCCGCATCCGGAGGAAGCACTGGTCCTGCGGCGCGTCTACGAACTGGCTACGAAATTGGTCTCCCTCACGGACATTGCCAACGCCCTCAACGCCGAAGGGCTCCGCACCAAGGGCCGGGAGTTCAAACGCCGAGACGGCCGGGTGGATCACGTCGGGTCGCAGCTCTTTCGTTCCGACGGGCTCCGTCTCCTGCTGCAAAACCCGGTCTATCGCGGCACGGTGCGTTTCGCCGGCCAGGAATACCCCGGCAAGCACGAGCCTTTGGTCTCACTGGAAATCTGGGAAAAGGCCAATGCCGCCATCTCGACCACGCTCCCGCGACCCGAACCGCGGGTCACGGATCGCGACATCCAGGGCCACCTCCTGAAAGGGCTGGCGCGCTGCGGCTCCTGCAACTGTGCGTTGGTTCCGACCGACTCCACCAAGAGGGCGAAATCGGAGAAAGTGTATCGTTATTACGCCTGCCGCTCCATCATGCGCCAGCGCGCGGCCAGCGACTGCCCGGTGGGTCGCGTTTCCGCCAACGCTCTGGAGAAAGTGGTCGTTTCCTTCCTCTGCGAGGTCAGCAAGCATCCGGCGGTCAGCGCCGCGGCAATCCAGCATTCGGAAGCGATGAAATCCAAGGACCGCCCGGTCCTCGTTGCCGAACTAGCCGCCGTCCAGGCCAAGCTTGATGTCGTGGCCAAGAAGTTCAGGCATTGCATCCAGGCAGTCGAAGCCGGGGGCACCGAGGTGCTCGGCGGCGAGTTACGCGAGCGGGCGGCGGAACTTCGCACCGAAAAGGACCGCTTGCTCGTGGAGCGCGAGCACAAGCGCCAGCAGGTCGAGGCCTGCGACGCGACCACCCTGACCGAAAAGCGCATTCAGGATGCGCTGGCTCGCCTCGGCGAGACCCTGCCGAAACTGGAGCCGGAGGCCCGCCGGGAATTTGTCCGCCTGTTTGTGGAAAGGGTCGAAGTCACCAAACGCGCGCCCCTGCTCAAACGGGGCGAGGCTCCCGAGCCCGCCCGGCTCATGGAGGTGAAGGTGCGGCTCCATGTGCCGCGGTTGGTGGAGGGGATGGATGAGAAGACCTGGACCGAGACCCGGACCCAACGCCGGGCCGTCACCGCCCGGGGCATGGCATTGGAATCCAAGGTGGATTTCACCCATGCCCATCGCGGCGAGGTGACCATTGTCGCACCCTTCACCCAGGTGGTGCCCTTCGGTTCGGTCGAAAGGCCGGCCCCAAAGCCGGTGCCGAGACCGACCGAACAAAAGCACGCGATTCACACCGCGCTAAGGTGGCGACGCATGCTGCGCGACAAGACTGTGCCGCACAAATTCGCGCTCGCGAAACTCGAAGGCGTGACGCCCGGGCACGTAACCCGCGTGCTCCGTTTGGCGGACTTGGCGCCAGAGATCCGGGACTTCCTTGTCAAACTGAAGGTCCAGAATCCGTCACGGTATTTCCCGATCAGGGAACTTGGAGACCTTGCGAGATTGGAGCATCCAGCGCAGCTGAAGGCGTTCCGATCCTACGAGCGTAAATGTGTCGTGAGTGTTGGGTGACTGGCTTCGTTTTTGGGTTCCGAGCTGCAGAGTGTTAGGCACATTCTCAGTTTGTCTCGGCTCGCAAAATCCCCACGGAAAGGCCCGAAAATCGAAAAATCTGACCTCGAAGTCACAACTCCGAGGCTTCCGAGACAAAATCGAAATTCCGGTCTAAGTCCGCACCAACAACTTAATTTTTTTGTCTTGGGATGTAAAGAGTTGTGAGTCCATCCAAGATGGCTGCCCGACATGGATTCGAACCATGACTAGGTGAGTCAAAGTCACCTGTGCTACCATTACACCATCAGGCAGTGAACTGTGGAAGGGGCAGCGTGCGTTTTGCTTACCTCCGGTCAAGGGTGGAAAACATTTCCCGCAAGAGGCTGGTTTCTTGAGGGTTGGCACCAACCTAATCCACCCCGGCCCGGGCTGCAAACGATTCCGCGGCTTGCCGCTTCCGGTTCGGTGCGGTACGCTTTGGCCCAGTCTTACCTCCGACCGGTGGCCTGTCGTGCCGGTTTAACCCCGTTTGCCCCATGAAGACCGCCCTTTTTCTAACCCTGGCCCTCCTTGGCTCCGCTCAGGCCGAGCCGACCTACGAGCCTCACTGGGCCTCGCTCGACCAACGCCCCACGCCCGACTGGTACCTCGACGCCAAGTTCGGCGTGTTCATCCACTGGGGCGTTTACTCCGTCCCCGCCTGGGGCGAGGTCGGCAAGTACGCCGAGTGGTATTGGAACAACATCAAGAGCAGCAAACCCGCGAACGCTCCGTGGCGGGAGTTTCACGCAAAAAACTACGGGGCGGATTTCGCCTATCAGGATTTCGCACCGCGCTTCACCGCCGAGTTGTTCGACGCCAACCAATGGGCCGATCTCTTCGCCCGCGCCGGCATCAAATACGTCGTGCCCACCTCCAAGCACCATGAGGGCTTCGCGCTGTGGCCGAGTGCCGAGGCCAGCCGCACCTGGGGCCGGCCGTGGAACGCCGTTGAAATCGGACCCAAGCGCGACCTCATGCGCGAACTCGCCGACGCCACCCGCGCGAAGGGCCTGAAGTTCGGTTTCTATTTCTCCCTCTACGAATGGTTCAACCCCCTGTGGCTTTCCGACAAGCCGCGCTATGTGACCGAGCACATGATCCCGCAGTTCAAGGACGTCGTCACCCGCTACCAGCCCGCCATCATCTTCAGCGACGGCGAATGGGACCTGCCCTCAAAGGACTGGCACAGCGAGGAGCTCCTGGCGTGGCTCTTCAATGAATCCCCGTCCCGGAACGAGGTCGTGATCAACGACCGCTGGGGCAAGGAAACCCGCCACAAGCACGGCGGCTACTACACGACCGAATACGCCGCCGGTATGCAGGACGATTCCCACGCTTGGGAGGAAAGCCGCGGCATGGCCTACTCCTACGGCTACAACCGCGCCGAGCGCGTCGACGACTACAAGACCGGGCGCGAGATGATATTCGTTTTGGTCGACCTCGTCAGTCGCGGCGGCAACCTGCTGCTCGACATCGGGCCCGCCGCCGACGGCACCATTCCCCCGCTCATGGAGCAACGCCTGCTCGAGATCGGCGACTGGCTCAAGGTCAACGGCGAAGCCATCTACGGCACCCGCTTCGCCGGCCGCTCCTGTCAGTGGACCGAAGGCGAGCAACCCAAACAGGAATACGGCGAGTACATGGTGAAATACAACCTGATGGACCAGGTCGGCCAGGCCCCCAAGGACGGGCGGGCCGTGAAACAGGTCTTCTTCACCAAAAAGCCCGACGCCCTCTACGCCATCACCGCCGGCTGGCCCGGCAAGGAACTGGTGCTGCGCGGCGTCAAGGTCCCCGCCGGTGCCGCCGTCACGATGCTCGGTGTTCCCGGCATCCTGAAATCCTCCGCGTCGGGCGATACGCTCACCATCACCACGCCCGACCTCGGCCCGGAGGCGGCCCCGTGCCGCTACGCCTACGCCTTCAAGATTGAGGGGGCCAAGGTCATCCCGTGAGCGACTGCTTCCTGCCATGCATAAAAAACTCTCCTTCCTATTGCTCGCGACGGTGCTCTGGATCGCCACGGCGACAACTGGTGCCGTCAAGACGCCGGCCCGCATTCCCGTCGTCTTCGACACCGACATCGGCACCGACATCGACGACACCTGGGCCCTCGCCCAGATTCTCCGCTCGCCCGAGCTGGACTTGAAGCTCGTGCTCACCGAAACCGGTGACGCCAAGTACCGCGCCGCCCTGGCCGCCAAGTTTCTGGAAGCAGCCGGGCGCACCGACGTTGCCGTCGGTCTGGGGGTGAATTTCGCCATGTCGGATGAGCACCGCAACCAGCTGCCCTGGCTCAAGGGCTACGACCTGACGCAATACCCGGGCCGGGTCCATGCGGACGGCATCCAGGCATTGATCGACCTCGTGATGCACTCGCCGGAGCCCGTCACGATCATCGCCGTCGGTTGCACCCCCACCCTGGCCGCCGCCCTCGAACGCGAGCCCCGCCTCGCGGCCCGCTGCCGCTTCGTCGGCATGCACGGCAGCTTCTATGTCGGCTACGGCGGCGGCGCACCGTCGGCCGAGGCCAACGTCAAAGGCTACCCCGCCGAACTGCGCCGCGTGCTCTCCGCCCCGTGGCAGGACATCCTGCTTACGCCGCTGGACACCTGCGACCAGGTGAGTCTGCGCGGGGCCGACTATCACGCGATCTGGAGCGCGACCGCCGACCCGATGCTGCGCGCGCTCATCGAGAACTACTGCCTCTTCGCCCCACGCGTCAGCTGGATGCACTGCGATTTCTTCGCGACGCGCTCGACCACGCTCTTCGACTGCGTGGCAGTCTGGCTGGCCCATGCCGAGGATCTGGTTGAGATCGAGACCCTGCGTTTCCGGATCACCGATGAAGGCTTCACCCGGCCCGAAGCGCAAGGTCCGCTGCAAGCCCGGGTGGCCCTGCGCTGGAAAGACCGGCCAGCCTTCGAGACCTTCCTCGCCCACCGGTTGCTGGGCCAGCCTTGAGCCCTTCACGTTGCGTCCATGAAAACTCTCCCTTGCGTCCGCTCACTCGTTATCGCGGGCGTGCTGGCATTCGGCTCCTCCCAGGCCCGGCCGGCTGCGCTTCCAGCCATCATGGTCCATCAGGACGGCCACTATCTGCAAACGGCGGACGGACGCCCCTTCTTCTGGCTCGGCGACACCGCCTGGGAACTCATCCACGCCACCACCCGCGACGAATGCAGCTACTACCTCCGCACGCGGGCCCGCCAGGGCTTCACCGTCATCCAGACCAACGTGCTCGGCGAGATGGACGGCCTAAACAAGCCGACCCCCGACGGACTGCGCCCTTTCGCCGACAACGACCCCACCCGTCCCAACGATGCCTACTTTGACCGGGTCGTGCAGATCGTTGACGAAGCGGCCGCGCAAGGACTTTACGTCGCGCTGCTGCCGGCCTGGGGCGACAAGCTCACCGCTCCCTGGGGAGACGGTCCCAAGATCTTCACTGTTGATCGTCTGCCGGTGGTGCGCGCTTACGCCCGCTACCTTGGGGGCAAACTGCAAGGCCGGACCAACGTGGTGTGGATGATGGGTGGAGACCGGCCCGCCGCGCTCGACCCGGCCAAACCTGACCAATGGCCGCAAAACCAAGCCAAAAACTCAGGCATCCCGCTGAACACCGACTGGCGTCCGATCTGGCGCGAGATGGCGGCCGGTATCGCCGAAGGCAGCGGCCGGGCACCTGTTTGCCTTTATCATCCGCAGGGCGGTGAACTCACCACCTCGGTGATGCTACCGGACGAATCCTGGCTCACAATCAACGGCCTGCAGAGCGGCCATGGTGGCGGCCATGACCTGCCTGTCTGGAATCTTATCGCCCGGGATTATGCCCTCACACCCACCAAACCCACGCTGGACCTTGAACCCAACTACGAGGACCACCCGGTGAATCCGTGGCCGCGCTGGGATCCCGCCCTGGGATATTTCCGCGACCACGACGTTCGCAAGCAATGCTACCGCTCGGTGCTCGCCGGTGCCTGCGGCGTCACCTACGGGCATCACGCCATCTGGGGCTTCGTGGGCGGACGCAATGACGTGATCAACCACGCTGATCGCGACTGGATCGATGCCTTGCACCGCCCGGGCGGACGCCAAATGACCTTCCTCCGCCAACTCATCGAATCGCGCCCTTTCTTCGCGCGTGTTCCCGACCAGGAAATTGTCGACCAGCCTGAAGCCGGCGGCGCCCTGCATATCGTGGCAAGTCGTGACCGCCAGGGCACCTATGCGCTGGTCTATTTCCCGACCAGCGATCAGCGCGCGACAATCGATCTCGGAAGGCTCCGCGCCGCCCAGCTTAAAGTCTGGTGGTACGATCCCCGGACAGGTTTCGCTCATCCCGCCGGCACGGTAGCGGGTGGTCACCGGCAAGAATTCCAAAGTCCCTCGTATGGTCCCGATTGGGTGCTCGTGCTCGACGCCGCCGCCGCGAATTATGCTGCACCGGGTTCTGTGCCCATCGCGCCTTAAGTACAGTGCTGCACGCGGCCGAGCTTTGACTGAATGGATTGGTTTGCGGCGGAGACGTCCACGGGCTAGATAGCCGTCTACCCATGAAACGCTGCCTGCCCCTGCTCTGCCTCGCTATTTCCGCCGCCCAAGCCTGGTCGCCCGAGCCGACGGCCATGACGAACGCCGCCGCCCACGAGGTGCTTTCCCTCAATGGTCGTTGGAACACCATCGTCGATCCCAACGACAACGGCTACTTCAACTACCGCCTTGAACCCTTCGACGCGACCGTGCCCGCGACCGGCGGTTACTTCCTCGACCGCAAACCGGCCACGCCCAGCGAACTGATCGAGTATGATTTCGACCAGAGCCCCGTGCTGAATGTCCCGGGCGACTGGAATTCCCAGGACGACAAACTCCTCTACTACGAGGGCACGGTCTGGTACCGGCGGAAATTTGACTTTACCCCGTCAGCGCCGGACAAACGCCAGTTCATCCATTTCGGCGGCGCCAACTATGAGGCGCACGTCTACCTGAACGGCAAGAAACTGGGCGTGCATGTCGGCGGCTTCACGCCTTTCCAGTTCGAGGTCACCGGCCTGCTCCGCCCCACCGGCAACTCCCTCGTCGTCCGCGTCAACAACCAGCGTCACCCCGAGGGCGTGCCGACCATCAACACCGATTGGTGGAACTACGGCGGCCTGACCCGCGACGTGGCCCTGCTCGAGACCCCCGCCCTCTTCATCCGCGACTACACCCTCGCCCTCCAGCGCGGCACGACCGACCGGATCACGGGACGCGTCCAGCTCGATCACTACGCTGGCGACACCACCGTGACGGTCGCCATCCCCGAGTTGAATTTCAGCACGTCGGCGGCTGTCGACCGGAGCGGCTACGCGGGCCTGGATTTCACCGTGCCCGGCCTGACCCTCTGGTCGCCTGACAATCCCAAGCTCTACACCGTTACCTTCAGCGCCGCCGGCGAAACCGTGCAAGAGAAGATCGGCTTCCGCACGATCGAGACCCGCGGCCACGACCTCCTGCTGAATGGGAAATCCGTCTTCCTCCGCGGTATCAGCCTGCA